>CAYFWA010000737.1:0-3913 GCA_964346625.1 uncultured Myxococcales bacterium | reverse complement strand
CACGCGGATACAACGCACGCGGATACAACGCACGGATCGGCGGCCGAATCCCATGGTCTTTCTTGTGCGAGCCCCTGGGAGCGGGGGGGGGCTCAGAACTGCCGGGGATCCGCGGGGGCGGCGTCGCAGGCGTCGCCCACGCCGTCGGCGGCGAGCAGGTACGCCACATCGATCTGCTCGTTGCCGGCGCTCTCGGTGTGGATGATCACCCGGGACACCCGGAAGGGGGTGGGTCGATGGAAGTCGATGGTGATGGTGGTGGGGCCCGTGTGGCGGGCGTCGTTCCAGTCCGCGAGATCCGGGCCGGTCCACCAGTCCGCGTGCACGGTGTTGCTCTCGTCCACCAGATCGATGGCGGTGACGAAGCCGCCCCGGGCGCAGCCCTCGCGGATCACCAGGCCGCGGGCCTGGACGGGCTGGAACTCCAGCGCCAGCCACTCGGGGGTGGCCCCCGGGTTGGCGGGCATCCAGGCCGTGGCGCAGTCCGCGCCCTCGTCCCCGCAGGTGGCGGTGGCGGGTTGGTCCAGCGCGCAGTCCTGGGTGAGGGCCTCGTCCGCGGAGCGGGCGGCGCTGGAGGCCGTAGCCGCGATGGGGTAGACGGCCACCCCATCGTCCTGGTCCCCTTGCCGGGGGTTGGCGGTGGCGGGGCAGTTGTCGCAGGCGTCCCCCACCCCGTCGCCGTCGGTGTCGGCCTGCCCGGGGTTCGCCGCGGCGGGGCAGTTGTCCGCCGGGACCGGCACGCCGTCGGCGTCGGCGTCCACCGTGCGTACCAGGCGCAGCCCGTGCCAGACGCCGCCCCAGTTCACGTTGAGGTAGTGCTCGAGGGCCGCCACCCGACAGTCGCCCCCGCCGTTCGCGATGTCGCCCCCCCGCAGCATCAGCGGCTCGCCGGTGAGCCAGGAGGTTGGCGCGAGCTCCGGATCGGTCACCGGCGCCGGGGTATAGACCTGCCTGCGCTGCCAGACCACCTCGTCGACGTTCCCGAGGGTGTCGTACAGGCCCCAGGCGTTGGGCGCCTTCTGCGCCACCGGCCGGATGTCGTAAAAGCGGCCGTTGTACTCTTGGGCCGTGGGGTACCCCACCTCCGAGTTCATCTGGTACCAGGCCACGAGATCCAGGTTGGGGTCCAGCACGCTCTGATCCGGCTGGATGCTGCCGTCGCTCCCGGCCACGGGGTACAGCGCGCTCTGGCTCCCCGCCCGCACGGCGTGCTCCCACTCGGCGCCGGTGGGGAAACGGAACCCGGGGCAGTCGTAGACGCTGGGGTAGTTGTTCACCACCACCGAGCAGCTCAACTGGTCGTTGCCGTACTCGAACTGTCCGCAGTTGATCAGGGCATAGCACTGCGGGAGGCCGGCCGAGCGGGAAAGCGAGTTGGCCAGGGCGGCGGCGAAGCCGAGGGGGGAGGTGGAGCGGTAGGGACAGTCGCGCCCGCAGCGCAGCTCGTCTTCCTGCCGATCCCCGAACTCTTCGAACATCATTAGTTGCGCCCAGGGGCTGCGGCCGGCGAGCTGCAGGGCGGTGGATCCCCGGAGCTCGGTGACCATGATCTGATAGTCCCGGGTGAGCGTCACCAGGTGCTGGACCTCGTCGCTGGAGCGGTGCGGCTCGGCCGGTGGGGGGGTCCCGCAGGAGGGGTCGTCCGGCGGGCAGCTCACGCCGTCGGGGCTCCCCATGACGAACGTCCCGGCCGACACTGTGGTCAAGGGGAGGCAGGCGTCTCCCACGCCCAATCGGTTGCTGTCCGCCTGATCCCGGTTGGCCACGCCCTGGCAGTTGTCGAGCCGGGTTCCCACGCCGTCACCGTCGGTGTCCAGGGTCCGCACCAGGCGGAAGCCGATGTTGTAGCTGCGCTCGGAGGGGGGCGCCTCGAAGCGGGCCGCGGACCGGCAGTGCAGGGCCTCGGAGTTGAAGGCCCCGCCACGAATGACCCGGTTGATCCCGGTCTCCGGCCCCTGCGGATCCGTCACCGGGTCCGTGCCGAAGCTGGCGGCGTAGCGATCCGCGGTCCACTCCCAGACGTTGCCGCTCATGTCGTAGAGCCCGAAGGCGTTGGCCTGACGCGCGGCCACCGGGTGGCTCTGCCCCCCGCTGTTGCCACAGTACCACCCGATGGGATCCAGGTTGAGCTCCGCGCAGCCGGGGTCCACCAGATCCCCGGAGGTGGAGGCCGTGGTGGGAAAGGGGGTCTGGCTCCCGGCGCGGGCCAGGTACTCCCACTCCGCCTCGGTGGGCAACCGGTAGCCGGTGCAGCCCGGCAGCTCCCAGAACTCTCCCACGAAGGTGGAAGAGCACCCCACGCCGGAGGGGCAGCCCGTGCCCAAGTCGAAGGCTCCGGAAAGCTGCTTCGGTCGATAGCAGGCCGGCAGCCCCGCCGCCATGGAGGCGAAGTTCGCGAACATGACGGCGTCGGTCCACGAGACCCGCTCCACCGGACACTCATCGCAGAGCCGGTAGCTGGGCTGGGTGCCCAGGAAATCCAAAGAGACCCCGTAGCGCTGCTTGTACAGCGCGTTGATCGTCTCGGCCACCCCGCGCCACTGGGCCTGGGTGACCTCCACCACGCTCGCCTCCAGCGGGCGGGTGAGGGTCACGGTGTGCTGGGTCTCGTCGGGTTGATAGCCGGCCTGGCCGCTGGGGGTCCCCATGGAGAAGGTCCCCGCGGGCACGGCCACGAAGCCCGGCGCCAGGCAGGCCGCCACCCCGGCCGAGTCGTCACAGGTCAGCGCCTCCCCCGGACAGCCCCCGAGCAGCGGGTTGCCACAGGCGAGGTGACAGGTGCCGTCGCCGTCGTGGTCCTGCCACCCCGGAGCGCAGGTGTCGCAGTAGCCCCCCGTATAGCCCAGCAGGCAGGTGCACTGGGCGTCCCCGACGTTGCAGCTCCCGTGATCGTTACAGTGATAGGGCGTGCCCGTGCAGCTCGCCACGGCGGCCGACAGCCCGTCGCACTCGTCGCCGGCGGTGCAGTCGTCTCCGTCGTCACACGCCGCGCCGGCGGGAAGCACCGCGTCCGGGCACGCCCCCTGCCCGTCGCAGAGGTCCGTGGCGTCGCAGGGGCCCTGGGCGGGGCGGCAGACCGTGGTGCCCGGCTCGGGGTTGGGCTGACACTCTCCGGCCCCGTCGCAGGTGTCGGGGTGGTCGCAGACGGTCTCTGAGGAGGATCCGCAGGGGGTCCCCTCCGGTGCGAGGACGTCCGCGGGACAGTCGCTCACCTGGCCATCGCAGGTCTCGGCCGGATCGCAGTCGGAGCTGGACTCCCGGCACACCTCTCCGGCGGCCCGCAGGCTCCAGCCGAAGGGGTTGCGGTCCGGGTCACACACCTGGCATCCGCGCTCGGGGCTCACCTCGCCCCCGTCGATGCACTGGGAGCCGACAGCGCACGTCCCCGGCGGGCACACGCACTGCCCCGTGTCGGGCACGCAGGCCTGGGCCGCACCGCAGGGGTCGGGGTCGCAGGGGTCGGCGGTGCACCGCGTGCCCGTATCGTCGAGGTGGTAGCCGGCGGCCTCGTCGCAGGCCTCGCAGTAGTCGCCCGCGTAGCCCGTCTCGCAGTCGCACTCCACCTCGCCATCGACCATCTCGCAGGTGCCACGCCCCGAGCAGGCCCCTGGCACGCACCGCAGCGGGATGCAGCGGCCGCCCACCTCGTCCTGCTGCTCGAAGCCGTCGAGGCAGTCGCCGCAGGCCGCGGCCCCGTCGGCCACCACGCACTCCCGGTGCCGGGCCGCGCAGGCGGTGTCGTCGTCGCAGGGGTTGGGCCCCTCACAGCGGCCGTCGATACCACAGGTGAGCCCGTAGTTGCAGCTATGGTTGGGGTAACAGGGGCACCCCCAGGTGCCCTGGGGACACGGCGCGCCGCCGTCGCCGCCACACCCGGCCGCGAGCCACAACCCCACCAGAAATACAATGCTCG
>CAYFWA010000736.1:0-3919 GCA_964346625.1 uncultured Myxococcales bacterium | reverse complement strand
TACGAGACCATCAACCTCGGCGCCTCCAAGACTCTAGCGGCTGGATTCGAACAGCTGCGGCCCGCGGGGCATCCGGCGTTTCCCGGCGCGCGCCGTGCTGCGGGTGGACGACGACCGGCGGCCCCTGCCCCGCCCCCCGCGCCGGTTCGCGCGGGGGACGGTGGCGCAGGTCATCGCCCACCAGGTGGCCGAGCCGGTGGACCGGTGGCTGCGCGCCGGTGGCGGACCCGGGCCGGCGCGCAACGTCAACGCCCGCGGCGAGGTACCCGACTCCACCTGGTTCACCTCCCGTCACCGGCAGCCCCCCCCGACAAATGTCGGCGCCGGGGCCGCCGCTGCCGCCACGACCGGTGCTCCCGCCGCTGCCGCCGCGACCGGTGCTCCCGCCGCTGCCGCCGCGACCGAACCGCCACCGCCCGCGACCTCGTCCGGCCCCTCGCTGCTCGGGCCCTGGACCGTGGGCCACGCCGGCCGCGACGAGGCGGGGCCCTTCCTGGTGATCCGAGACGAATCGGGACACCGCTTCGCCCTGCGCTTCGACGCCCCGGCCCATCCCCGGCTGGCCACCACGGCGTCCCTGGTGGCCAGCCGGCTGCTGCACCGGGTGGGCTACCACGTGCCCGAGCGTCACCTGGTGATCTTTTTGCCCGCCCAGCTCCGCTTGTCCGACGACAGCCGCCGCGGCGGGGAACCCCTCCGGCCGCCGCGGCGCAAGCGCCGGCTGCGCCCCCGAGACCTGCGCCGCCTGCTGCGCGGCCTGCCCCGGCTGCGCGACGGGAGCCTCCGGGCCGTGGCCACCCGCCTGGAAGCAGCCGTGCCCCTGGGGCCCTTTGGCTGGCGGTCGACGCGCCCCGATGATCCCAACGACGCGGTGGACCACGCGCGGCGCCGCGAGCTGCGAGGGCTGCGCCCGGTGGCGGCCTGGCTCAACCTCACGCGGATCACCACGGAGGTCCCGCAGGATCTGTTCCTGCGCTCCGGGCGCCATGTCCGCCACCTGCTCTGGGGCCTGCGCGGCAGCCTGGGCAGCACCCGCCGCGGCCGGCCCAAGCCGTGCTGGGAGGGGTTCGCGAGCCTGCTCTCGCTGCGCCGGTTGCTGGCCCAGGCGGTGACCCTGGGGAGCCTGCGCCGCCGCTGGACCGGGCTGCGGCGCTACCGGCGCTGGCAGCTCAGGCGCTGGCCCGGCCTCGGCTGGCTGCCCCAGCGCGGCTTCGACCCGCCGCGCTGGGCACCACGCCTATCCAACAGCGCCTTCGCGGCGGCCGACGCGCGAGACCTGCACTGGGGCGCCCGGCGCCTGGCGGCCGTGTCCCCGGCCGCCGTCCGCCGTATCGTCCGCGCCGCCTACCTGCCCAAGGCCGAGGCGACCCGCCTGGCCCGGGTGCTCCTCACGCGTCGCCGGGCCGCGCTGCGGGCCTGGCTCCGGCTCCGCGCGCCGCTGGACCACGTCCGCCTCGACCCCCGTACGCGACGCCTCTGCGTCACGGACCTGTGGCGACGCGAAGGTCTCGACGACAAAACCCGCCCCACCTACGAGACCCGGATCCGTGCCGGCGCCCATTTGACCCCCCGCGCGGTCCGCGCGCACCAGGCCCCCGGACCCCGCGCCTCCGACCCCTCCCGCGCCGGCCGCACCGCCCACGCGCGGCTGTGCCTGGCGCTGCCCCCGGCCGCCCGGATGCGGGCCCGCTGGGGCCGCTACCTCGTGCTCTCGCTCCGGCGCCCGGACGTCAGCCCGCACTGGCTGCGGATCCATCTGCGGGTGGAGACTCATCGCGTGACCATCGCCGGTATCGAGCGCTAGCATTGGGACCGATTGCCCTACCGCTCCGCCAGAGGCGTACCCAGCGGCGCCTCGCACCAGGTCTGCCAGTTGCCCCGGATGGTCTCGTCGAAGGGACGCAGCGACAGGGCGCGGCGCAGCACCGCGCAGCCCATCCCCTGATCCCGCGCGCGCAGGTGGGCGACGCCCAGGTTGTTGTAGGCCCGGGCGTAGCGCGGATGGAGCGCCACCGCGACCCGGTACCACCAGCGCGCGGCCTGCGGGCGGCCCCGGGCGGTCTCCAGGTCGCCCAGCAGCAGCGCGCGATCGGGCGACGGCAGCGCCGCGAAGGCTTGGCGCGCGTCGGCGCGCGCCGCGGCGTCTCGCCCACGGGACCGGCGCAGCAGCGCGCGGGCCAGCCACAGCTCCGCCGGGTCGCTCGCCGAGCGCAGCCCGGCGTCGTAGTCCTGCTCCGCCGCGCGCAAAGTCGCGGGTCCTGCTCCGCTCCCCGCGCCTCCAGCGCCGTCATCGCCCCCAGCGCCCCCGGCGGCCCCCGCGCCTCCCAGGCTCGCCAGCCGCCGCAGCCCGCGGGCGTGCAGGTAGTCCGCCCGCGCCTGCCCCACGCAGATCACCACCAGCGCCGAGGCCAACGCCACGGCCCCCGCCCGCGCTACCGCGCGCGCTCGATCCCGACGCGTCAAGCGCTCGATCCACGCTCCGGTCGCTCCGCCCCCCCGCGCTCCGGTGGATTGCGTCGGAGCGCCGACCGCGCCGAGGGCCAGCCAGCCCAGGGCCGGCAGCAGCACCTCCACCCGCTGCAGGGCGGACTCGGTTAGGCAAAACACCGCCAGCCCCACCCAGGCCACCAGCGCGGCCCGGGCGACGGCCCGGTGGCGCCGCCGCCAGACTCGCCAGAGCAGCGCCCCCAGCAGCGCGAGGGCCAGTCCGCAACCGACGAGGCCCAGCTCTGCGAGCACCTGCAGTCCCTGCTGGTGCGCGTCCCGCAGGGGGCTCCAGGGCCCCGCCTCGCTGGCGAGCAGCGCGCCCTGCGCCCAGGCGGCCGCGTGGGCGTATCCCCCGAGGCCCGTGCCGTGGACCGGCGCCTCCCGTACCACCTCGCCGCTGATGCGGGCCAGCAGCCACCGCCCCTCGAGGCTCGCCGTCGCCGCTTCGGGCAGCCCCCACGCCACCAGCGCGCCGGCCATGGCCGATCCCGCGGCGCCCAGCACCACCACGCGCGGCCAGCGGCGCCGCGTCGTTAGGGCTCGTCCAAGAATAACTTCGGCATTCGGCCGCCGATCCATCCCGGCCCGCAGCGTCGCTCGTCGGTTAAATACGTCAATGTATTCGCCCTCCTCGCTCCTTGCGGGCCGGGCGCCTCGGCGCCCTCGGTGCTTCGAATTTATTCTTGGACGAGCCCTCAGCGCCACCGCGGCGAAGACCATGGCCGCGAGCGCCGCCCAGGCGGCCTGACACCGCGTGGCCCACAGCCCGGCCAGGATCGCCGCGCTGGCCACTGCCGCGAAGCCGCCCCGGCCCCACCGCTGGCGTCGGCACCGCGCGGCGCCCGCGCTCGTCAGCACGAGGCCGGCGGGCAGCACCGCCACCAGGGCCACCGCCAGATCGTTGGGGTTGCCCACCGGGCCGGTGATCTGGTGCACCCCCAGCCGCCAGCCCCCCAGCCGCTGCGCCAGCGCCAGCCCCGCGGCCGCGGCCCCGGCGGCCAGCCAGGCCCCGGCGAAGATCCGGGCGCGGGGCTTCGCCTCCGCAGGCTCACGCCGCAACCAGGCCGACAGCAGCCAGAGATATCCGGCGCCCACGCCCCACAGCGCGAGCTGCAGCAGGCCGCGCCCCGGCGCCGGGCTCCAGGCGACAGACAGCGTGGACCACAGCAGCAACGCCAAGAGCACGAGGGAGGGGGCACCGGCCATCCCGCTGGGCGCTCGGCGGCGAGCGCTGCCGTCGCGCGAGACCACCGCCGACCCCGCGGCCGGCGAGCGCGGGAGTGAAAGGAACCACAGCGTCGCGGCCAGCAGCCCCACCGACGCCACGGCGAGCTTGAGCGGATGAAACCGGGTGAAGCGTTCCGAGGCGAATGCCCACAGGGTGGCGGCGGGCAGCAGCGCGAGCGCGGCGCCGAGCCACCGCTCGGACCCG
>CAYFWA010000735.1:0-3921 GCA_964346625.1 uncultured Myxococcales bacterium | reverse complement strand
GCAGGGCCGCAGCCGCAGGCTGCCGTCGAAGTAGTGGCCCTCGGTGAGCTCCCGGTTGGCGAGCGTGATGGGCTCCCCCAGCAGATCGATGGCCCAGGTGCCCTCCAGCACCACCTCCATCTCGGCCTCGCCGTGGGCATGCCCCGCGTGCTTGCGCGCCCCGTCCACGATCAGGGCGTAGCCGGCCGCCTCCCGATCCATGCCGTACAGATGCCAGTCGCCGACCACCACCCAGCCTTCGGACAGGGTGACGGTGTACTCGCCCACCCGTCCGTCGGTGGGGAGCTGCCCGCCGAGGCGCAGAGACACCGGGTAGGTGGGGAGCTCCTGCTCATCGGCGTTGCCGCAGCCGACGATGAGGGACGAGGGGCCGACGACGCCAAGGGTCCACGCGGCGAGCCACGGCAGCGCCTTCCTTGCCAGGGGCCGGGGCAGTACACGGGAACGCGCCCGACGCGAAGCGCGCCGCGTCGGCCGGGGGGGGGATGTGGTCTGTCGCATGGGGGGAACCTCCGGTTCGGTGTCAGGGCAAAAAGACCCGCAGCGTGGCGCGGATGGCGAAGGGCGTCCCGGCGGTGAAGTGGAAGCCCGTGCGCCCGGTGTCGGGCTCGGCCAGGGTGGCCCGCGAGCTGTAGTAGTACTGGGCGTCGCGCCACTGCGCGTCGAGCAGGTTGTCGAAGGAGAGCTCCACCGCGAACCAGCGCAGCTCGTAGCCGACGAGCAGATCCACCAGGGTCGCGGCCTTGGACTTGCGCCCCGCGGCCAGGTCCCGTTGCCCGATGTAGCGCACCCGCGTGCCCGCGGTGAGCACCGAGCCGTCGAAAAAGCGCACCGAGCTGGAAAAGGGCTTGCGAACGGTGATCCCGCCCCGGACCAGCAGGCGGGGGGAGTTGGGCACCGGATCGCCGGAGCTCACCAGGCGGGCGTCGGTATAAGAGCCGTCCAGGTGCAGGTGAAGCCAGTCGAAGACCCGCAAGCGGGCCTCGAGCTCGCCGCCCAGGCGTCGGCTGCTGCCGGTGTCCACCGAGTGCCCGAGGGTGGGATCGAAGAAGATCTCCTGCTCCAGGTACACCCCCCAGATGGAGCCCGCCAGGTCCAGCCGCCGCCACAGGCGGGTGCGGAAGCCCACCTCGCCGGCGTAGGCCAGCGGGATGTCCTGATCCGGATTGAGCACGGCGTCGCGCATGTCCAGCGCGTGAAACCCGGTGCCGAAGTTGATGAACAGATCCAGGGTGCGCAGCGGCGAGAAGATCACGCTCGCCTTGGGGGCGTACACGTTCAGGCCGTTGTCCCCCTCCACCGGCTGGTCGTCCTCGATGGCCCCGGAGGGGCGGGTGAGGTCCTGCACCCCGCTGGCGTCGTACCACAGGTGGTCGTAGCGCAGGCCCGCCACCAGCCGCACCCAGCGCGCCGGGATCACCTCGAGCCGGGCGTAGGCCCCCACGTCGAGCAGGTTCCCCTGCACCTCGGCGCCGCGATCCCAGCGCTCGCGTTTTTCGGTGCGCCACAGCGACAGATCCACCCAGTCGCTGCGCACCACGCCGCCGGCCAGCCAGCGCAGCGTCACGGGGCCGGCCTTGAGCTCCCGCTCCCACTCGGCCCTTCCCCCGAGGATCCAGCGCTGGTCGCCCTGCTCGGTCTGGTCTCCGTGGTCGGGGTGATTGAGCCGGTAGGTGTAGTTCGTGTAGATCCGGGAGCGGCGTTGCACCAGATACAAGGTGGTGCGGAAGGTGTTCTGCTTGCCGGTGTGCAGGTAGCGCAGCGACAGGTGCTGCCGCTGGCTGGCGCCGCCGTCGGTTTCGTCCAGCCCGCCGTAGAAGCCCACCGCGCCCGCGTTGACCAGGCGCAGGGGCACGGCGTCCGCGGCGTTCCAGGTGCTGGCGTAGGCCACCAGCGTGGCGGTGAGCTGGCTGCGCTCCCACCGCTTGCCCACCCGGGCCAGGGACCGGATTCCGCGCCAGCGGCCGAAGGCGGTGAACCCGGCGGTGGAGAAGCCCTGCACCGCCACCACGGCGTCGAGGCCCTCGAAGGGCGGCGTGAAGGCGAGGGTTCCGCGCAGAGTATCGAAAGATCCCCCGCTCACCGACGCGTAGGAGCGCGCCAGCCGGTCCTTGAGCTGGAAGTTCACCGAGCCGGCGGTGGCGAAGTTGCCGTAGCGTACGTCGTAGGGACCCTTGAGCACCTCGATGCGCTTTACGAGCTTCGGCAGGATGAAGTGGAGATCGGTGTAGCCGATGCCGTGGACGTGGCTCGGCTCGTTGAGCGGCACCCCGTCGAAGCCGACGTACAGATCCTGTCCGTGCTCGGCGTCGAACCCGCGCAGGAAGATCTGGTGGCCCTTGCCCGAGCCCGAGTGCTGGGAGATGTGGAGCTGCGGCACCATGAGCAGCAGATCCGAGGGCGTCTGCCGGGAAAACAACAGAAAGTCCCGATCCCGCACCACCTGGTCGGAGGCAGCGGTCAGCGGCCGCCGCTCCACCACCTCGGTGAGATAGGAGGGGGACGCCGGTCGCGTTCGCGCGCCGGGCGGGTGGGGGGGCTCGTGCTCGTGGATGTGCTTGTGCCGATTTCCGCGAGTGTCTTCTTTTTTCGGGTGCTCGTGCTCGTGCTCGTGCTCGTTGGCGCTCGCGCGCGCCTTCGCCCCCGCCTTTGCCTTCACGCTCCCGCTCGGTCTCCCGCTCGTCTTCGCGCCCGCGCTCGGTCTCCCCTTCGTCCTCGCCTTCGCGCCCGCGCCCCCCGTGGCCTTGGTTTTCGCCTCCCCGTTCGTCTTGGTGTTCGCCTTGCCGTGATCGCGCGCATCACGGTGAGGATGAGCGCGAACAGCGGCACGAGGGTGGGCACCTGCACCATGGGCGGTAGCCGGTGGGGCGGCTCGCGCTCCCCTGGCCTCGTTCCCCTCGCCAGAGGCCTTTCGGGGCGTCGGGCGCCGGGGGTCGGGCCCGGGCGACGGCCGGATGAACCGCAGGGGGTAGCGGATCTTGGCCCGGATGGCCTTGCCGCCCACCCGGGCTGGCGTGAAGCGCAGCCCCCGGCTCGCTTGCACCGCCAGGGCGCCCAGCCCCGGCCCCGGATTGGTCAGGGCCCGCGCCGAGACCACCCGACCCTGCTCGTCGATGACCAGCTCCAGCCGCACCACCGCCCGCACGCCCTTTTTCACCGCCCAGTCCGGCAACACCGGCCACTCGGCCTTCACCAGCCGCGGTCGCACCACCGCCGCCGGCCGCGCCGCCGGCTTCGCCGTCCCCACAGGCTCCCCCGCCCCGATCCCTACGCATAGCGCCAAACCCAGCCCCACCCGCGGGAATAACGGAGGGTGGTGGTCAAAAACAAGCACGGAAACCTCGGACAAAGCTACGGTAGCACGAATCCATACTACGTATGCTAGAGCCCGCGCTCCTGTCAAGGGGGAACCGGGGGAAGCCATTTGCGCAGTGGTCTTCGCCGCCCGCCCCGCGGGGCCCCCGCCCCCTGCGGCGGCCCCCGCGCGCCTCGCCAAGGGTCAAAGGTCGGCGCCAGGGCACAATATCGCTCAAGTGCGCAAAATCTCGGCGCACCGCGGCGAAGCGCTGGTGCGTAGCGCGGTTTCTCGCCGCGAGAGTGGCCGCAACGCACCACCCCAGGGGCCCCGGCCGCGACCAGGTGGTGCGTTACGCGGTTTCTCGCCGCGAGAGTGGCCGCAACGCACCACCTGGCATCCCCAAGCGCCCCAGGCGGCTTCTATTCTCGCCCACTCAACCTCAGTGGCGCCGTACAGAGGCCGCCGCGTCCCCCCAGGCGCCCCAGGCGGCTTCTGTTCTCGCCCACTCAACCTCAGTGGCGCCGTACAGAGGCCGCCGCGTCCCCCCAAGCGCCCCAGGCGGCTTCTGTTCTCGCCCACTCAACCTCAGTGGCGCCGTACAGAGGCCGCCGCGTCCCCCCAAG
>CAYFWA010000734.1:0-3923 GCA_964346625.1 uncultured Myxococcales bacterium | reverse complement strand
GCCGGGCGCCTCGGCGCCCTGAACTGGACACCTTATTCGTGACCGGGGCCTAAGGATCCCCGGAGGGGTGGAGCCAGGCCGCGGCCTGGCCGCGGCCCGCTTATCACGGACCCAGCGGAACCTTACCACGGACCCGGCGCGTGGGCAGGTGCTGATCGCACGGATTTTACCTGACTTGCAAGCCTGCTGACCCCGCCGGGCGAGCCGCCCCGTCGCCCCCCGCGGACGCCATCACGACGCCTTGACGCCCCCGAGATTTGTGGACAAGCTGGACATTCTCTGGCGCGCCAGATTGATCCCCGAACCACGCATGACACAGCGAGCCCCGTGATCGACTTCATCCTGCTGCTCGGCCTCCTGTTCGCCGTCGCCGTGCTGTTCGGCGGGCTGTCCAACGTGCTGCACCTGCCGCGGGTGGTGGGCTATCTGGTGGGGGGCCTCGCGCTCATGATTTCGGTGCGGTGGGTGTTGCCCGGGCTCGCCTTGACCACCGCGTATACCGCCGCCGAGCTGCAGCGGTTGGTCGAGGATCTGAACCCCATCAAGGAGATCGCCCTCGGCTTCATCATGTTCGACATCGGCGCGCGGTTCGAGCTGTCCTCGCTGCGCCGGGCGCTGCGCCGCATGTACCCGGTGGCCCTGGCCGAGATGGGCGCGACCTGCCTCGCGGTGACCGGGGGATTGATGCTCGTGGGGGCGAGCTGGCAGGTGTCGCTGCTGCTGGGCGTGATGGCCATCGCCACGGCACCGGTGACCACCATCATGGTCTTGCGCCAGTACGAGTCCGAGGGCCCCCTCACCGAGCACCTGCACACCCTGCTGGCCTTCAACAACACCGTGTCCATCCTGCTGTTCGGGATGGCGTTCCTCATCGTGGAGCTGTCCGCCGGTCACGGCGACATGCACCAGGTGGTCACCCGGATGCCCTGGGACCTCGCCGGCTCGCTGGGCATCGGCCTGGGGGCGGGCGTGTTGGTGTCCTACTTCTACGAGCGGGTGGCCGCGCGGACGCGATCCACCCTGCTCATCGCGATCCTGGTGTGTGCCATCGGCCTGTCGCGGACCTTCGACGTTCCGTACATGCTCAGCCTGCTGGTGCTCGGCATGATGATGGCCAACACCTCCGAGTATCAGCGGGAGATCCGGGGCATCCTCGACGGGGTGGCGGCGCCACTGTACGTGCTGTTCTTCATGGCGGCCGGGGCGGGGCTCCACCTCGACGCCCTCGCCACCATCGGCGCGGTGGGAACCGCCTACGTGCTGCTGCGCACCGTTGGCAAGCTGGGGGGGGCGTGGCTCGGCGCCCGCTGGGCCGGATCGCCGGGCGTGGTGCGCCGGCTGTCGGGCATGGCCCTGCTCAGCCAGGCGGGCGCCGCCATCGGCCTCGGCATCCTCGCCTCGCAGCGGGATCCCGAGCTGGGTCACCAGCTCCTGTCGGTCATCCTGGCCTCGGTGGTGATCTTCGAGATCCTCGGGCCCGTGCTGCTCAAGACCTCCCTGGTGCGCGCCGGCGAGGTCAAGGTCATCAACTTCCTGGAGCACAGCCCCAAGCCCGGCTACCTGTCCAGCGTCCGTACCTTGCTGCGTCGCCTGGGCGACTCCCTGGGCTTCGGCGGCGCTTCGGGGCGCGCGCTGGAGAGCCTGCGGGTGCGCGACGTGATGGTGACCAACGTGCGTACCCTGCAGCAGGCCGCCACCTACGCCGAGATCATCGACTTCCTCGAGCACTGCCGTCATACCGTGTTCCCCGTGGTGGACGCGGACGAGCGGTACCTGGGATACATCCCGTACCGCGTGGTGCAGGAGCTCATGGTGGATCCGGCCCTGGGCCGGTTGCTCATCGCCAAGGACCTCATGGAGACGGGGGACATTCAGGTCTACGCCGGAGACGACCTGGAGACGGCCCTCGCCCGGTTCAACGAGACGGACCAGGCCGCCCTGCCCGTGATGGATCCGGAGCAGGAGGGGCTGCTGGTGGGCATCATCGAGCAGCGCGAGGTCCTGCGGCTGCTGCGCAAGCAGCTCAAGGGCGCGGATGAGGATTCGACGGCTGCGTAGTGCTACGTGCTCTGGCTCTCGAGGCGCGCCGCCGCGCGTAGCGCGGTAGCGCGCCTCGAGAGCTGCGTCAACGGACGATCAAAAACCGCGTCTGTCCGATGAGCTGGTCGCCGGTGGTGCGGGCCTCCACCAGCCACTCGCCCACGGGGTTGGGGGGGAAGTGCGACAGGGTGGAGTACAGGGCGATGCCCTCCTCGCTTTTGGAGTGCACCATGTGAAAGGTGCGGCGGTGCACCTCGGTGCGGCCGCGGTACCAGACGTGGCGGATGTCCTCGTGCACCTCAAGGGGGGTCTCGATGCGCGTGAAGCAGTAGAGGGTGCGGCGGTCCAGGTCGTCGGCGTGGATCCGATAAAAGCGCCCGCGGGGCTTGCCGCTGTGGGGATCGCGGCCCACCGCCATGGTGGAGGCCACCTGGCGGATGGGCGCGGGGGGGATGGCGCGCCGCCCCCAGCGCAGCACCACCAGGGTCAGACAGATGGTCACCACCAGCGCGATGGCGCCGGTCCGCGAAAACAGCTTGCGCGGCGGGAAGTGCAGCGAGGAAAAAAGCAGGATGGTGAACACCCCCGACAGATACACCGAGACGATGTTCTTCACGCCGGCCAGCAGGGGCAAAAAGATGTTGAAGCTGGCGAACAGGCAGAAGGCGTAGAAAAACGACGCCAGGTACTTGTTTTCCATGATGTAGCGGTCGAAGATGATGTCCTGGGTGGACAGCACCGCGCACACCGTGATCCCGATGAGGAACCACATGTTCCAGGAGCCGAAGGTGATGGTGTCATAGTAAAACGGGATCATGAAGAAGAACATCTGCTGATACAGGTTCTTCATGATGTAGTTGAACACCACCTTCACGCCCTTGATCTTGGTCCCCCCCTCCACGCCGGCCAGGAAGCGGTTGAAGATCAAAAGCCCGATCCAGATGCCGAACAGGGCCAGGATGAGCAGCTTGACCAGGTGGAACTTGCGGTGGGCCAGGATCACCACGCCCACGCCCAGGGCTAGGGCGTAGATGGAGTGGGCCCACCACAGCTTGTCGTGGTGCTTCTCCAGCAGCTCCTTGGCTTTTTTGTAGATCTGCCTCACGGGTTGGGTTTATAGCACAGCCGCTGGCGCGTAGGCAGCACCGCCGATTCGGACCAGCGCTCGGTCCCCACCTTGCTGCGAGCCGGAAAGGGGTGTAGATCCAGGCTCATGGAAACCGGTGACTACGCCGCGCGGCGGCAGGAGCGGCAGCAGGAGCGGCAGCAGGATCGGCAGCAGGAGCGGCAGCAGGAGTTGCCGCAGGAGCCGCCGCAGGAGTTGCCGCAGGAGCGGCAGCAGGAGCGGCAGCAGGAGCGGCAGCAGGAGCGGCAGCCGCCGCCGCCGCAGGAGCGGCAACAGACCCTGATCCGGGCGCTGCAGGCGCGCGGCGTGGTGATCCCGGCGCCAGCGGCCGTGGTGGTGCGGGACGTGGATCCGGTGCGCGTCGAGCCCGGGGTGGTGCTGCACCCCGGCACCACGCTGTGCGGGGAGCGGACGTGCCTGGGGCGGGGCACGCACCTGGGGCGGGCGGGCGGCGGGTGGTTCGAGAACGTGCGGACGGGGCGGAAGGTGGAGCTCTACGGGGGATACGTCGAGGACGCGGTCTTTCTCGACGGCGTGGTGGTGCGGGGGCACGCGGAGATGCGGGCGGGGACCCTGATGGAGGAGGAGAGCGAGGCGGCGCACCACGTGGGCTACAAGCAGACCATCACCATGCCCTGGGTCATCGCCGGGAGCCTGGTGAACTTCTGCGACGCCCTGGTGGCGGGGGGCACCAGCCGCAAGGACCACTCCGAGATCGGCAGCACCATGGCGCTTTACAACTTCACGCCCCGGGGCG
>CAYFWA010000733.1:0-3934 GCA_964346625.1 uncultured Myxococcales bacterium | reverse complement strand
CGTGTGCGCGCTCGCCGGGCCGCGCTGCCTCGCGGCCCGTTGACGCTGGACCGCGCCGTGACCATCGCCCTGAAAAACAACCCCGGCCTCAGTGCCGGGGCTTGGCGGGTGGCGGCGGCGCGCGCGCGCGCGCGTCTCGCCTGGTGGCAACACTTTCCCACCCTGGATCTGAACCTGGCCTACCGGCACCACTGGCACCAGGAGCGTCTGGTGCCCATGCGGAAGCCGGGCGCTGGTGCCATTCGCGCTCACGACGTCTTCTCAGGCGACGTGGTGCTCAAGGTCCCGATCCTCGCTGGCGGGCGCGTGATGAGCACGGCCGAGGCCTACAAGCTCATGGCCGAGGCCCGGACACATCGGCTCAAACGGAGCACCGGAGAGCTTCGTTTCAACGTCAAGAGCACCTTCTTCGCCATCCTGGGCCAGCAGAAGCTCGTGACGGCCACCGAGCGCTCCATCGGGGCGCTGCGCGAGCACCTGCGAGTCACCCGGGCGCTCATTGCAGCTCGGAAGGCGGCCCCCGTGGATCGGCTCAACCTGGAGGTGCGTCTCGCCCAGCTCAACGCCAAGCGGGCCACCCAGCGGGGCGACCTTCGAATCCACGAGCGGCTCCTGGCCAGCTTGATGGGTCTCGAGTCGCTTCCAGCGGGAGGCCTCGAGTTGCAGGGCCGCCTCTCGGAGCCTCCGGTGTCCCTGGACGGGGAACGTCTGTTGCGCGAGGCCCTACAAGCCCGGCCCGAGGTGGCCGCGCTCAACCTCGAGCTCCAGGCGCAGGCCCGGCGCGTGGACGCGGTGCGCGCCGAGTACTGGCCGGTCCTCTCGGCCTCGCTCACCTACGGGGCGCGGCTGAGCGGACGCGGCGAATACGATGACCTGGGGTTCGCTGGGATCGCGGTCTCCTACCCGGTGCTCGGCTGGCTCTCCACCCGCGCCCGCGTCCAGGAGGAGCGGGCCAAGCTCCGGGCGCTCGAGCAGGAGCGGCGTACGCTCGGGCTCTCCATCCGGCAGGAGGTGGACGCTGCGATTGTCGGGGTGCGAGCCGCTCGGGTGCAGGCGGCGGCCACCAGGAAGGCGATCCGGGCCGCCCGGGAGAGCCTGCGCATCGCTCGAGAGAAGGCGGCCCAGGCGCGAGGGACGACCATGGAGGTGCTCGACGCGCAGGCTGCGCTCCTGGGGTCCGAGGCCTACCACATGGCTGCGCTGGTGAGCCTGAAGGTCTCCCTGGCACGGCTGGATCTCGCCACCGGGAGGGCCCCGTGACGCGGCCCCCGACGGTGCAGCGTTCGAGCCCCTCGGCCGGCGCGCCAAGCCACGGCCGGACCCGGCGCCCCGCGGCGCCCCCGACCGTTGCGGGCGCCCGGGCACGCGCACGGAGCGTCCGCCGGTGGGTGGCCAGCGGGGCCGCTGTCGTGCGCTGGCCATGGCTGCTTCTGGGGGTGCTCGCCGTTGGGCTCTTCGGGGGCGCAAGCTGTAGCGGCGGGGGCTGTGGCGACCCGGAGCCTGCCGGGAAGCGGCGCGGCAAGCAGATGCCGCAGGTGGCGGTCCGGGCGGCGTCCCGGGCCACCCTCCGAAATCGCCTGTGGCTGACCGGATCGGTGGAGCCCACGCGCCTTGCCCACATGGCGTCCCCCGTCGAGGGTCCCATCGTCGCCTGCCCGGTGCGCGAGGGCGACCGGGTCCGGGCCGGCGCGCTCCTCGTGCGGCTCGGCCGCACCCGAGGCGACGCCGCGGCGGTGGCCGCTGCCCGGGCCACCCTCGCGCAGGCGCAGGTGGAGCGGAAGCGGATCCGAAAGCTCGTGGACGTGGGGGCGCTTCCGGGAGAGGCCCTCGATCGGGCGAAGGTCGAGGTGAGCGCCGCTCGGGCCGAGCTGGCCCGACGATCCGAGCGTCTGGGCGACTATCGGATCGTCGCCCCTTGGCGCGGCGTGGTCTCCCGGATGCACGTGGCCGTGGGGGCGATCGTCGGGGCCCGGGCGTCTCTGGTGGAGATCTTCGATCCCGAGAGCCTCGTCTTCCGGTTCGCGGTCCCGGGCCAGGCGGCGGCCCGCGTCCAGAAGGGCGATGCGGTCGAAGTGCGGCTCGACGCCCACCCGGGTCGGGTCCTGTCGGGCCAGGTGGTCCGTGTCTACCCCGAGGTCGATCGCCAGAGCCGCACTCGAACGCTGGAGGCCGAGCTCCAGGCAGACGTGGCCCTGGCACCGGGGATGTTCGGTCGCGTGGTGCTCACGCTGGCCACGGTCCGGGAAGCCGTCGCCGTGCCCGTGACGGCGGTCCTTCGCCCGGACGGCTCCGCGACCGTGGTCTTCGTGATCACCTCCGAGGGGCGAGCGCGGCGGCGTCGGGTGCGGACCGGGATCGAGGACGGTGACCGGGTGCAGATTCTCTCCGGGTTGTCGTCCGGGGAGCGCGTAGCAGTGGCGGGGCACGGCCGGTTGCGAGACGGCGTCCGCGTGCGTCTCGCCGGCGGCCGCCGGAATCGCGAGGGGAGCCGCGCGGCCCGGGGGAGCCGCGCGGCCGCACGGCGCCGAGCGGGCCGGCCTGAAGCGGGGCGGCACGAGGCGGGGCAGGCGCCCAGGCGCGTGGGAGCGGAGCGTGAGAGCCGCTCGCCATCCGCGGGTGCGCGTCCGCCGGGATCACCCGCTCCCAGGGCGCCTCGATGAGTGGGCCGACCCAGTTCGCGGTCCACCGCAAGGTGGCCACCTCGGCCATCGCCATCGCGCTGGTTGTTCTGGGAGCGCTGTCGATCCCGAGGCTCCCCGTGGACTTCCTGCCCGACATCGTCTATCCGCTCATCAAGGTCCACGTCTGGTGGCGTGGCGCCACCCCGGAGGAGGTGGAGGAGCACGTCGCCGAGATCATCGAGCGGGAGATGGCCTCGGTTGAGGGGCTCGACTACCTCGAGTCCTCGTCACTGGAGGGCACCTACACGCTGCAGGTCAACTTCCGCCACGACGTCGACGTGAACGTGGCCTTCCAGGACGTACAGGCCGCCATGGCGCGGGCAGCGCGCCGCTTGCCACAGGGCATGGATCCCCCCGTGGTGATCAAGGCGGATCCCCAACAGCTTCCGGTCGCCCAGCTCGTGGTCCAGTCTTCGCTGTGGGATCTCGTGGCGGTCAGGGACTGGACGGAGACCTGGCTTCTGGATCGGGTATTGGCCGTCCCCGGGGTCGCTGGCGCCGAGATCGTGGGGGGGCTCAAGCGGGAGATTCGGGTCCACCTGCGTCCTCACGCGCTGGAGAAGCACGGGCTCGCAGTGGCCGAAGTCCAGCGGGCGCTCGCCGCGGCCAACGTGGAGATGTTCGGTGGTCGGGTCAACGCGGGCTCACGGGAGCTCATCGCCCGGACCATGGGCGAGTTCCGTTCCCTCGACGAGATCCGTGACGTGGTCATCAAGCGCCACGGCGCGGACAAGGTCTACCTGCGCGATCTGGCCGAGGTGGTGGACGGGCACGAGGAGGTGCGCATCGTCACGCGGCTGGACGGACGCTCCTGCGTCAAGGTCAACGTGCAGAAGCAGACGGACGTCAACACGGTGACAGTGGCCCAGGCCGTGGCCAAGAAGCTCGAGGCGCTCCGTTCCGCCTTGCCGACGCACGTGAAGGTCGGGATGGTGGAAAACCAGGCCGACTACGTCGAGGGGGCCCTCTCGGGTGTCAGGACGGCGGCCTGGCAGGCGGCGCTGCTGGTGCTGGCCGTCTCGCTCCTGTTCCTCGGAAGCGCCCGGCAGGCGTTGGTTTTGCTCGTCGTGCTTCCCGTCATCCTGACCATCAACTTCGCGTTGATGCACCTGGGCGGCTTCTCGATCAATGTTTTCTCGCTGGCGGGTATCGTGGTGGCCTTCGGGGTGTTGCTCGACAACTCCATCGTCGTGCTCGAAAACGTCGTCCGGAAGGGGGAGGGGGATGGGGGCAGGAGCGGTGGCGGGGGCGGG
>CAYFWA010000732.1:0-3937 GCA_964346625.1 uncultured Myxococcales bacterium | reverse complement strand
GGGGGCGTGACTGGGACGTGACTGGGACGTGACGGGGGCGTGACGGGGGCGTGACGGGGGCGAAGCTCGAGTCAGAGCCCGAGAGCGATCTCCAGGCTGCGCAGGCGGCGGGCCTCGGACAGGTAGAAGGCCTGGTGGTCGAAGGTGCCGAGGCGCTGCAGGGGGATCTGGCCCACCACGTCCCAGTGGTCGGCCGACAGCACGCCCAGGAAGGTGCCCCAGGCCGCGGTGGACACGGGCACCACGCCGTCGTTGTCTCCGCCGTGGCCGTCGGTGCCGTAGAGGTTGCGCAGGCTCAGGTAGCTGCTCGCCAGGGCCGCGGCCACCACCTCGTCGTCGTAGGTGTCCAGGCAGGTGAGCTCGTAGGCGCCGCAGGTGGCGGCGGCCCAGGAGTAGCGGGGCACGCCGGGCGGGTCCGGGTAGCTCTGGGCGAACTCGCCGCTGACGTAGGCCTCGGTGACGTCCATGCCGAAGTAGGTCGCCAGGCCGGCGTAGGAGGGGTGCAGCCCCTGGTGGGGCGTGCTGACGGAGGTGGCGGTGGCCACCCGGGCGCCGTAGTCGAAGCCCTGGGGGCTGAGCAGCACGCGGAAGTCGAGCCCGGCCTGGCTGTGGCCGATGAGGTGGGCCTTGGCCGCGCCGGTCTCGGCGAGCAGGTCGTCCAGGGCGTCCGCCAGCGCGGCGGCCCGATCCGCGGAGTGGGCGTAGGCGGGCAGGGCGGGGGTGGCCACCCGGTAGCCGCGATCCTCCAGCGCGCTCTGCACGCCGAAGAAGTACTCGGAGGTGCCGAAGTAGGACTCGCCCCCGGCGCCGTGCACCAGCACGATGGGGTAGCGCGTGGCCTCTCGATCGCAGCCCTGCTCGCAGTCGAGCCGGATCTCGTAGCTCACGGTCTGCGGCGGCGATTGTCCCGCCTCCGTCGTCGCCACGGTGACGTGGAGGCCGCCCGTGGCCTCCACCGTCAGCGGGAGCGCCACCGACGGCGCGCCCGGGGTGGTCTCGCCGCTGGCCAGCTCGGCCTCGTGGTCGTCCCGCACCGTGACGGTCAAGGGGGAAGAGGCCTGCCGCAGCCGCAGCCGCAGGATCTGCCCCGCGGCGCCCATCCCTTGATGCCCGCCCGCCTCGCAGGCGGCCAGGGAGACGGCCTGCCAGTCGTCGGTGGACAGCTCCCCTACGGGGACCACCGTGGGCTCGGCGCTGCAGGCCGTGGCGTCGGGCGGCGCTCCACCGTCGGGCAGCGGCCCGCCCGGGCTGGCGTCGGCCGTGGGCACCGGCCCGCCGTCGGGCGCGGGATCATCGCCCCCCGGCCCTCCGCCCATCCAGCGCGCGCAGCCTCCCAGGGGCGCGAGGGCGAGCGTCGCGAGGGCCGCGAGCGCTGCGAGCTCGGGGAGCACTGCGCTCCCCGAGTACCCCGCTCTCCCCGCCCTTCCCGAGCTCCCATTCCGCGAGGGCCGCGCGCCCACCAGGTGGGCGCGCGCGCCGCCGGAGTGAATCCCGGCGCAACCCTGCGAAACGTGTGCTCGGTGTCGTCTCCTGAGAGCTCTGCGCGGGATGGGCGAGTGGGTCATGGGGCTTCCCCTTGGAATGGACCGTTGGGTCGGATGGAATCCGTCGGCGTTTCGGCTCAGCGCGCGGCCATGCCCTCCATGAGCTCGCCAGCTCGAGCGGTGGTGCCCCGGGCGACCTTGAGCCACTCGTTCGAGAGCTGGGTGTGCAGCGCGAGGGAGTCCTTCATCAGCTTGGACAGCTCGTCCACGGCGCCCTCCACCTGGGACACCATCTGCTCGTGACGGCGGGAGGCCTCGTCGAAGGCGCCGTCGAGCCGCTGGAGCTGCTCGTCCACGAGCTGCTTCCAGCCCTCCATCATGATCGCGGTCTGGTGCTCGGTGGGGTTGGTGGGGTTTGTGGGGTTGGTGGGGTTGCTCTGGTTGTTCTGCTCGGTCTTGGTGTTGTGGTCGCTCATGGTTTTCTCCTCGGGTTCGTCGACGGGGTCTCTCACCCGCCATGTTTTGTTGCCGTCGTTGCCGTCGTTGCGGTTTCCGTCCTGGGTGCCGTTCGCTTTGGCCCTTCGCTTTGTCGGTGCCAGCCGGCCGGGAGAGCTCGCCTCGCCCGGCGCGCTTTATTGTGCGAACGCGAACAAATGTAGCGGTGCACTGCGCAAAGTCAACCCAAAAATCATGCGGCAGCGGGAAAAATCTGGCATGGAGCATCGACAAGGCACCATGTAATCCGAATAAAAATAAACAAATCAGCCAAATGCAGGTTCTTGGTCTGCGATGCCAGGACGCGAAGAAATGTTGCGTTGCACATTATCGTCTTGACTTCCCATTGTGCATCTGCATAATGAAATCCATCGAACCCGAAACAAGACCGCGCAGGCGCCCGCTTGGTTCGGAGGGCGCGAGGCAAGCGGCACGGAGCAAGGAGATCGAGGGATGATTCACGGGAACTGGCTTGCACGATGGGCAAAGGTGGACCCCGACAAGGCCGCCATCATCGACCTGGAGACCGGACGCTCGTACACCTACCCCGAGCTGAACGCGCGCGCCGACCGGCTGGCGAATCTGCTGCGCGACGCCTTCGGCATCGGCGAAGGCGATCGCGTGGCCGTGATTGGCGCCAACCGGCTGCAGCAGGTGGACCTGCTGTTCGCCGTGGCCCGGCTCGGCGCCATGCTGGTGCCCATCAACTGGCGGCTGTCGGCCGACGAGGTCGCCTACATCCTGTCGGACAGCGATCCCGCGGTGCTGCTGTGGGGAGCCGACATGGCCGAGACCGTGAACGCCCTGGCGGATCGCTGGGAGGGCCCGGCCGTGGGCTTCGACGACGAGGGGCCCGAGGGCTATCGCGCCCGGCTCGCCGCCGCCCGCGACGAGGCCGTGACCACCGAGGGCATCACGGACGACACCCCGCTGCTCCTATTATATACGAGCGGCACCACCGGTCGGCCCAAGGGCGCGCTGCTCACCCATGGGTCGGTGACCTGGAACGCGGTGAACACAACCGCGGGCTGGGATCTGCACCAAAACGACGTGACCCTCACCCACACGCCCTTTTTCCATACCGGCGGCTGGAACGTGCTCACCCTGCCGCTTCTGCACCGGGGCGCCACGGTGGTGCTCACCCCGCGCTTCGACCCAGGCGAGACCCTGCGGGCCGTGGCCGAGCACGGAGTCACCGTGCTGTTCGCCGTGCCCACCATGTTCCAGATGATGCTCGACGACCCCGCCTTCGCCACGGCCGACCTGTCGTCGGTGCGCTTTTTCATCAGCGGCGGGGCGGCCTGCCCCATCCCACTCATCGAAGCGTGGCAAAAGCGCGGCGTGGTGTTCAAGCAGGGCTACGGCCTCACCGAGGTGGGCCCCAACTGCTTCGTGCTCCACGAGCGCGACGCCATCGGTAAGGCCGGCTCGGTGGGCCACCCGGTGCTGCATCTGGACACCCGCCTGGTGGACGAGCACGGCGCCGAGGTGCCCCCGGGCGAGGTGGGCGAGCTGCAGCTCCGCGGCCCCACGGTCTGCGGCGGCTACTTCCGCAAGCCCGAGGCCACCGCGGCCGCGTTGTCGGACGACGGGTGGTTTTCCACCGGGGATCTGTTCCGCCAGGACGAGCAGGGCTATCACTACGTGGTGGGCCGGCTCAAGGAGATGTACATCAGCGGCGGGGAGAACGTGTACCCGGCCGAGGTGGAGCGGGTGCTCCACCAGATCCCGGAGGTGGTCGAGGCCGCGGTGGTGGGGGTCCCCCACCCCAAGTGGGGCGAGGTGGGCCACGCCTTCGTGGCCCTGTCGGACCGCGCCAACGGCTCGCCCACGACTGACGACATCCTGAGCTTTTGCAAGAGCCACCTGGCGCGCTACAAGGTCCCCAAGCACCTCACGGTGCTGCCCGAGCTACCCAAGGGCTCCTCGGGCAAGATCCAGAAGACCGACCTGCCCGT
>CAYFWA010000731.1:0-3941 GCA_964346625.1 uncultured Myxococcales bacterium | reverse complement strand
CTCGATGAGGCCCGCAAGAACGAGCTCCTCGACCTCACGCTCCGGAACCCGCTCATCAGCCACCGGACGCTGAAGTCCCGCGGACTCGAAGTCATCGACGAGCGGCCCGCGGAAGTCTACCGCATCCTGGTGGAGGAGGGGCGCCGCATGTCCTTCGGCGGCGTGAGCGAGGAAGACAAGCAGAAGCTGGGCGACGAGCAGTACGAGTTGGTCTTCGGACAGCCCGACGAAGAGGAAGAAGAGGGAGACGAGACAACGGGCACTGCCGAGCGGCACGTCGACACCGTGCTCCAGACGCCCTACACGTCCGCTCAGCTTCAGAAGCGTTTGCTGAACACGTTCTACCACGCCCAGCGCTCGATCCGTGAGGAGGGGATCAACACGCTCTACCTGGCGCTCGGACTGCTTCGGTGGTATCGCAGCCCGTCGGCCGAGACGGAGCGTAAGGCCCCGGTGCTGCTCGTTCCCGTCGAGCTGGATCGCACGGACGTGCAGGGCCGCTTCCGCCTGCAGTACACCGGCGAGGAGATCGGCGGCAACCTGTCGCTACGGGCCTTCCTGGACGGCGAGTTCGGCCTGGACTGGCCGCTTCCACCCGACCCCGAAGACGAAAAGCTGAGCGTCCAGGACTACTTCCACGAGGTCGAGGAGGTCATCCAGGGCCAATCCCGGTGGCACATCGACCACCACGGGCTGGAGCTCGGCTTCTTCTCGTTTACGCGGTTCCTGATGTACGAGGATCTCGATGTCGAAAACTGGCCCGAGGGCGAGCGACCGGACCAGCACCCCATTCTGCGCAAGGTGCTGGCCGAGGGCTTCGAGACGCCGGAGGGCCGCATCTCGGAGGACACCCACCTCGACGCGCATCTCGACCCGGAGGACACCCATCACGTCGTCGAGGCCGACAGCTCGCAGACCCGCGCGATTCTCGATGTCGAAGAAGGCTGTAACCTCGTCCTGCAAGGGCCACCGGGCACCGGCAAGTCGCAGACGATCACGAACATTATCGCCGAGGCGATCGGGCAGGGCCAGTCCGTTCTCTTCGTCTCCGAGAAGATGGCCGCGCTGGAGGTCGTGAAACGCAACCTCGACAGCGTCGGGCTCGGCGACGCGTGCCTGGAGCTTCACAGCCACAAGACGAACAAAAAGTCGGTTCTGAACGAACTGGAGCGAACGCTGAAACTCGGGAAGCCAAAGGTCGAGGACGCGACCGAAAACCGCTCCGTCTTCCTCGACGCCCGCCAGCAGCTCAACGAGTACGCCGAAGCCGTCAACACGCCGATCGGCGAGAGCGGCGTGCGTCCCTACACGGCGTACGGCACACTCGTCCAACTCCGCGACACGCTCGCTGGCGTGCAGACCCTCCCGCTTGAGCTGCCCTCGGCCCGCACGTGGAGCCGCGACACGTACGAGGACCGGCGATTTCTCGTGGAGCAGGTCGAGTCCCACCTGTCGGGCATGGGCGTCCCCACCGAGCACCCGTTCTGGGGGAGCCAGAAAACGAGCTACCTGCCCGCCGAGCAGGAGGATATTGAACGAGCGGCCGGGAAGGCCGAAGAGACGCTTACTGCACTTCGAACGGCGGCCGAAGAACTGGCGGGTACGTTGCGCCTCGACCCGCCGGAAACGCCCGAGGAAACGGGTCGCCTCGTAGCCGCCGCTATCTTGGCAAACGACGCGCCAGATTTGGCTGGCATCAACGTTACGGCAGAGGTGTGGCGCACGCAGCCGGATGCCCTTCAGGAACTCGTGGACGCCGGGGCCCGCCACGCTGAGCTGAGAGATCAGTACGACGACCTTCTGATTCTGGAGGCGTGGGAGCAGGACGTGTTCGCCATTCGCCAGGGCCTGGCCAAGCACGGCGAGAAGTGGTACCGGTGGTTCATCGGCGAATGGCGCGAGGCAAAAAGCGACCTCGCGGCCCTCTGCCAAGCGGAGATGCCGAGCGGCGCGCAGGAACGGGTCGACGTCGCTGACGCCATCTTAGAGACCCAGCGTCTGAAGGACACCCTGGAAGAGAGCGAGACGCTCGGGACCGAGGCCTTTGGCCCGGCGTGGCGCGGCCCGTCGTCGGACTGGGACCGCCTGGCGGCCGTGACGGACCTCCTCCGCGAGGTCTACCAGGAAGTCGAGGCCGGGACCGTTCCGGAGGGATTCCTCGACACTCTCAACCAGAACCCCGACCTCGGCGAGGTCCACGACCAGATGGAGACCGTTCAAGAGCGCCAGGCCCGCCACATGGAGGCAGCGGACGCGTTTATCCAAGCCATCGAGCTGGACGAAGCGGTGCGCTTTGGGGGCGGCAGGTTGGGAGAGCAGCCCTACGACGCGCAGCAGGAAGTCTTGGCGCGCTGTCGGGCCGAGACGCCCCGGATTCAGCAGATGGTGACCTACAACCAGCTGGCCGACGACCTCGCCGAGAACGAGCTGGACGCCGTGGCGAGCATCGCCCGCACGTGGGAGCACGGTCCGGACCATTTGACGGACCTCTTCGACCGGGTCTACTACAACGAGCTCCTGAAGCGGGCCATGGACAAGCGTCCCGCGCTCAAGCGCTTCAGCGGCGACCAGCATGAGCAGGTGATCGAGCGCTTTCAGGAGCTGGACCGCGCCTCCCTCCAGCACAACCGCCACGAGTTGGCGCTGGCGCACTACGAGCAGAAACCGCGGCGGAGTGGAGCGGGGCAGATGCGCGTGCTTCAGCACGAGTTTGGCAAGAAGAGCCGCCACATGCCCCTTCGAACGCTGATGCAGAAGGCAGGCAACGCCATTCAGGGCTTGAAGCCGGTTTTCATGATGAGCCCAATGTCGGTGCCGAAGTACCTGCCGCCGGAAAGCATCGAGTTTGACCTCGTGGTGTTCGACGAAGCGAGCCAGGTGCGCCCCGTCGACGCGTTTGGCTCCATTCTTCGCGGCGATCAGGTCGTCGTCGTGGGCGACAGCAAGCAGCTTCCCCCGACGAGCTTCTTCGACTCAGCGATCGACACCAGCGACGACGAGTTCGGGCAGCAGGCGAGCGATCAGGAGAGCATCCTTGACCTCTTTCGGGCGCAAGGGGCGCCGGAGCAGATGCTTCGATTCCACTACCGGAGCCGCCACGAGTCGCTCATCGCCGTCTCGAACAAAGAGTTCTATGACAACAACCTCAACGTCTTCCCGAGCCCGGACGCCGGGCAGACGGAGACGGGACTTGTGTACCACCATCTCCCGGAGACGACGTACGACCGGGGCGGGAGCCGCAAGAACAAGGAGGAGGCCCGCATCGTCGCGGAGAAGGTGATGGCGCACGCCCGGTCACGGCCCGACATGTCGCTGGGCGTGGCGACCTTCAGCTCCGCACAGCAGGAGGCCATTCGCGACCAGCTCGAATACAAGCGTCGCCAGGACCCGTCCTGCGAGTCGTTCTTCTCGGGGCATCCCGACGAGCCCTTCTTCGTCAAGAACCTCGAGAGCGTCCAGGGCGATCAGCGCGACGTGATCTGCATCAGCGTTGGCTACGGGCGGGATGCCAATGGGAAGGTCACGATGAACTTCGGCCCCCTGAACCAGGATGGCGGGGAGCGGCGGCTGAACGTCTTGACCACCCGGGCCAAATACCGCTGCGAGGTGTTCACCAACCTGAAGGCAGACGACATCGACCTGCACCGCACCAACGCCCGGGGCGTCGAGGTTCTGAAGGAGTACCTGAAGTTCGCCGAGACTGGGGAGCTCGACCTCCCGACGCCCACCGGTCGCGGTGCGGATTCGCCCTTCGAGAAGGCCGTCGCCGACCGGCTTCGGGACAAAGGGTGCCGCGTCGAGCATCAGGTCGGTGTGGCAGGCTTCTACATCGATCTTGCGGTCGTAGACCCCGACCGGCCGGGCCGGTACCTGCTGGGCATCGAGTGCGACGGGGCCACGTACCACAGCTCCAAAATGGCCCGCGTGCGCGACCGCACCCG
>CAYFWA010000730.1:0-3943 GCA_964346625.1 uncultured Myxococcales bacterium | reverse complement strand
CGGGATGGATCGGCGTCCCGAGTGCAGAGTTTATTTTGACCCGCTCCCTAAGGGGAATGGGTCGGGGGTCGTTGGCCTCACAGACGCACCTTGGGCCCAGCAAGGATCTGATCCATGATGCATACTACTGCCTTGCAGCCAGTACTACAGTATCGGCTGCCTTGCAGCCCGTTCACGGCATCGGCGCGCGTGGCGGGCGCGGTCTCGGTGGCCGGTCCCGGGCTTTGCTGGTAGACTCAGAGACCGAGCGAAAGTGCGAGGATCGGGTGTGGATCTGGTCGTCCCCCGCCCGACGAAAGGTTGATGGCTCGTATGTTGAGAAATGATACTTACCTAAAAACGGCCCTGCCGGGGGTCCTGGTGGGCGCGCTCTGCTGGCTGGCCCCGGGCGCTGCCGCCTCGGCGGCCTCCTCGGACTGGAAGCCCCTGGAGGGCGCCCACGTGAAGCGCTCCCGCGCCAAGCTCGTGCGCCAGATGAAAAAGGACGGGGTGAAAACCCCCGCGGCCCTGCTGAAACACCCGTACCTGGTGCGGGTGCAGCTCGAGGGCGCCGGCGGCGGCAGCGCCAAGCACTCCGAGGTGGTGATCCGGTTTCGGAGCAAGCCCCAGCGCGTGGTGGCCAAGGCCTGGAACCGCGGCGGCCCACAGCCAGGCCGCGCCCAGCTCGGCGCCTGGGGCTCGTGCAAGCTGCGCAAGGGGGCCGTGGGCCGGAGCTGCCCGCGCAAGTACAACGGCAAGGGGTTCGTGGACGTCACCGACGCCTTCACCCAGCGCAACATCCTGTTCGTGCACGATCCGCGCTACAAGGGCCGAGGCCACAGCGTGATCTGGTTCGCCGCGGATCGATCCCAAAAGCACCTGTGGTACTACGTGGTGCCGAAAAAGGGCTGGCCGAGCTTCGGCCGGGTGCGCGTGTCGGTGCGCAAGTTCCAGGTGCCGGCCGACGAGCCGCCGGCGCGGCTGCCCGGCTCGCCGCCCGATCCCGGGGCTCGACCCCGACCGACCCCGCGCCCCGATCCCGGGGCCACGCCGCGGCCGCCCCCCGGTCCGGACCCGCGGGCCACGCCCCGGCCATCCCCCCGTCCGGATCCGCGGGCCACGCCACGCCCCGCGCCGCGGGCCGGGCCCCGGGTCTCCCGTCCGCGGCCGGCGGCCTGGAAGACCGTGTCGGCCGATCACCGACCGGCGGCCAAGGCCACCCTGCGCCGCCGGATGCGCCGCGATGGGATCCGCCACCCCGACCATCTGCTCGGGCACCGCTACGTGGTGCGGCTGCGGCTCGAGGACGCCGGCGGCGGCTCTCGCTCCCGCAGCGAGCTGCAGCTCCGGCTGCTCTCGCAGCCCGATCGGGCTTTGGGCAAGGCCTGGGCAGACCGCAAGGAGATGCGGCGGGCCCAGCTCGGCGCCGAGGATCGCTGTCGACCCCTGCCGGCCGCCTCCGGCGGGCCCGAGGGCAAGCGCTGCCCGGTGCACTTCAACAACCTGGGCTGGCGCAACCTCATCCGCGCGTTTTCCTCGGTGCGCATGCGCCTGGTGAGCGACCCCAACGACAACGGCCAGGGCCACATGTTGCTTTGGCTCGCCTTCGATCACGCCCAGAGCGGCCTGGCCTACCGGTTCGTACGCCGCCCCTCGCTGCCGTCTTTCGGCAAGGGCAAGGTGCGCATCGACCTGTACGAGGTGCGCGACGGGGGCGCCACGCCGGATCCGGGGGCGCGCCCCCGGCCCACCCCCCGCCCCCAACCCGATCCCGGCACTCAGCCCGATCCCGGCCTCCCCACGGATCCGGACGCCCGACCGCGCAAGGGCCCGGGTGCGGGCTGGACCGCCCTGTCGGGGGGCCACCGCGGCACCTCCCGCGCGGCCCTGGTCCGGCGCATGCGCCGCGACGGGGTGAGCTACCCGCAGCACCTGCTGCAGCACAAGTACCTGGTGCGGCTGTCCATCTACGGCGCCGGCGGCCCGCAGCAGCGCCGCAGCGAGATCGTGCTGCGGCTGTCGTCGCGGCCCAAGGCGGCCCTGGGCACCGGCATGGCGGATCACCGCCGGCGCTGGGGCGCGCAGGCCGGCCCGCTGGATCGCTGCAAGCGCATGCCCCGGCCCCGCAACCCCTACGGCCGGGGTCGCGGCTGGCAGAGCCAGCCCGCCGGCCACGTCTGCCCCTTGCAATACGGCGGGCTGGGCTGGCGCAACCTCATCGGTGCCTTCACCGGCAAGAAGGTCATGTTCATCACCGCCCCCTGGCGCCCGGGCCGCGGCAAGCAGCTACTCTGGCTCGGCTTCGATCAGCCCCAGGACGCCATGGCCTTCCGGCCGGCCCAGGGACCGTCGGGCAAACCCGGCAAGGCCTACGCCAAGGTGCGCGCCGACAAGCTCGTGGTGGGCCGCGGTGGCGGCGCCCCGGGCGCTCGCCCCGACCCGCCGGGCACCTGGAAGCCGGTGCCCCCCGGGTCGGGCGCCGCCCGCCGCCCCGCGGGCGCGGGCTGGACCCCGCTGCGCGGCCGGCACCTCAAGGTGCCCAAGAACACGCTGTATTACACCATCGAGCGCGACGGGTTCAAAAACCCCGGCTACCTGCTGGCCAAACGCTACCTGGTGCGGGTGAAGGTCACCGGCGCCACCCGGCGCGCCGAGACCCTGCTGCGCTTCGCCGCCGCCCCCGCCCGCGGGGTGGGCAAGGCCCGGGCGAGCAGCCGCAGCGGCGTGCAGCTCGGCACGCCCCAGGCCTGTCGCCGCCGCGGCGGTCCGCAGGCCTTCTGCCCCCTGCACTTTGCCAACATCGGCTGGCGCAACCTCAAAAGCGGGCTGCAAAAACCCACCGTGCTGGTGGTCACCGATCCGGGCGGCCCCGGCAAGACCGCCACCACCACCTTGTGGCTGGCCTTCGACCGGCCCCAGGGCCAAATCTTCCAAAAGCGCGTGCGCCGCGCCGCGGGCAAGGCCAACGTGAGCATCAAGCGCTATCGCTGGTAGCGCCGCGACGGGCGACCCATTCGATAGGCGTCCCCCTCGATAGGCGTCCCCCTCGATAGGCGTCCCATTTGACAGGCATCCCCCCCGCTCCCCACGACCTCCCACGCCAAGCAGAGAACCGATCAGCAGGTTTCCGCTTGTCGGCGACGAGCCTGAGCATATACACAGGTACACAGAGCGTCCGGCTCGGCAGCCGTGACCCGGCCCAGGCGAGGATTCCCGTGCAGCGTATCGTGGTGTTTCAACAGCAGGGTAGTGGCGAAGCGAAAATCCGCGCCGTGCGCGAGCACGGCCAGGATCTGGAGATCGCGGCCGTGGTGGACATCGACGACCCGCTCCCCGCGGTCATCGACGATCCCGAGGCGATTCTGCCCGACCCGGACACCCTCGCGGCCCTGGCGCCGGATCTGGTGCTCGACCACCTGCGCCACCCGGATCTCACCCACGCCCTGGCGCTCCTTTGCCGCGAGGCGCGCCTCCCGGTGATCGCCTCGGGCCGCCGCGTCCCGGTGGAGGGCCTCATCGCCCCGCCCACCTGCTGCGGCCTGGCCGAGGCCGCCTGCCCCGGCCCCTACGGCGCCCAGTTCGGCCTGCCCGCCTACGAGGTGACCCTCGACGACGCCGGCCGCCTGGGCGACGTGCGCGTCACGCGCGGCGCCCCCTGCGGCGCCACCTGGGACGCCATCCCCTCGCTTCGCGGCCTTCCCCCGGCCGAAGCGGTACAAAAGGTGGGCCTCGCCTCCCAGCTCCACTGCAAGGCCGACCCGTCGAACTGGGATCCCATCCACGGCAAGAGCCCCGTGCACTTCGCCGGCCGCGTCCACGCCCGCGCCCTGCGTCGCGCCCTCGAGCGCCTCGGCGTGACCGTACCCACCGATCCGTGAGCGGGGCCTGCGTCGCTCGGCGGCCGAATACCTTCGAAGCACCGAGGGCGCCGAGGCGCAATTCTGTCAAGAAGCGAGGAGGGCGA
>CAYFWA010000729.1:0-3947 GCA_964346625.1 uncultured Myxococcales bacterium | reverse complement strand
GGCCGCCCGCGGGCCTTTTTTTTTTGGGGGGGGGGGGGGCGCCGCCCCCGCCGGGGGCCGGGGGCCCCGCGGGGGTGGGGGCGCCCCCCCCGCCACGGGCCGGGGGCGTCGCCGGGGCCGGGGGCGGGCGGCCACCGGCGAGCGTCGCAGCCCCCGGCGGGGGCGCTTGAGCTCCTGGAGCATCACGCGGATGGGGGTGAGCATGGCCACGGGGCGCTTGGTCCAGTTGGGCCCGTAGGCCAGCGCCCCCACCAGCTTGCCGCCCACGTAGCAGGGACTGCCGCTCATGCCGGCCACGATGCCCGAGCGCTTGACCTTGGGATCGTCGGAGGTGATCAGGATCAGGTGCTGGCGGGGAAAGTAGTTGAACAGGATCCCCTGGACCCGAATCCGGAACCGCTCGGGTTTGAGGCCCCGAAACACCGTGAGGCAGTAGCCGCGGTCGCCCACCTTGATGTCGGTGACGCCCTTGGTGGCCACGGCCCGGGCCGGCGCCTGCGCGACGGTGAGACCCAAAAGACACAGCAGCCCGATCCCGAGCGGGGTCCGAGCCCGCGGGCAGTGCCCCGGGCGGGGCGCGCTCACGCGCGCCCGCCCGCGCCGACGCGCGGGCCACATTCGAGATTTCATGCGGTCCATTGAGCTCCTCGCAGTCCCCTCGCTAGGCCTCGGCCACCGTGTCTCCACCGCGGCGTTTGGCTTCGCGCAGGGCGCGCGTGGCCTGCTGCATCAGCGCGCCGAACTCCAGCCGGGGGGCGGTCTGGGTGCACACGACGCCGATGGAGACGGTGGTGTCGTCCACCACGCCGTAGGTGTCGGGCAGCAACCCGGCCTGCTCCCGGATGCGATCCGCCACCACGAGGGCGCCATCGGGATCGGTGTGCGGCATCATCACGAGGATGGACTCCTCGGAAAAGGTAATCGGAATATCGATGTCGCGCACGCCCTCGCGGATGACCCGCGCCAAAGCGGAGAACAGCTCGCGCGCATACGCGCTGCCGGAAATGGCCTCGGACTGGTCGAAGGCCACCAGCATGAACGACAGCGGGAAGCTGTAGCGTCGGGAGCGCTTGAGCTCGATGGCCACGATCTTCTTGAAGAACTCGAACTGATAGAAGCGCTCGCGGGACTCGCGCTCCAGCGCCGAGCCCGCGGTCTCGCGGGCGAGCTGGTCGCGCTCCTCGGTAACGTGGGCGAGCTGGATCTGCAGCGACCGGATGCGAAGCGCCAACCGGATGGCCGCGAGCAGCTCCGACTCCTTGAGCGGCCGGATCAGGTAGTTGGTGGCGCCGGCGCGCTCGAACACCTCCCGGGCGTGCTCGTTGTCCTTGGAAAACAGCAGGATCACCGGCAGGGCCGGGTCCACCTCCAGCGCCCGGGGCGTGAAGTCGAGGTCCTCCTCGTCCGAGGTGTGGGCGTTGGCCAGCACCAGGTCGGGTCGCCAGTCGATCACCTGCCGCACCCCGTCGTCGGCGTTGCGGCAGTCGGCCGTCTCGTGACCCAGACCCTGCAAAAGCTGACGGGTCTTGTCGATGAACTGCTCGTTGCGGTCGATGATGAGGATTCTTCGTCGCGTCATGGGTGGGGAAAAGTGTACTCCGAAGCGCTGAGAAGGAAATGAAAAAAAGCCACGATCAAGGGCGGCGGCCCACGAGCAGCAACAGCGCGACCAGCGCGACCCCGGACAGGCTGTAGCATCCCCACAGGGGCAGGCCCCAGGCCCGGCCCACGTACCCGAGCAGCGCGGCCAGCATCATCACCGCCACGGCGTAGGGGAGCTGGGTGCGGATGTGATCCAGGTGGTGGCACCCGCTCGAAAGCGAGCTCATCACCGTGGTGTCGGAGATGGGCGAGCAGTGGTCGCCGAAGATGGCTCCGTCGAGCACGGCCCCGGCGGACAGATACAAAAGTAGCGGCCGCTCGGCGCCTCCCAAGGCGTGGGCCAGGGGGAGCACGGCGGGGATGAGGATCCCCATGGTGCCCCAGGAGGTGCCGGTGGCGAAGGCGACCCCGGCCGAGACCAGGAAGATGAGCAGCGGCAGCCAGGTGGGGTCCATGGCGCCCGACAGCGCGGCGGTGAGCACCACGGAGGTGCCCAGGGCCTCGCAGGCCGCCTGGATGCCCCAGGCCCCGATGAGGATCCCGATGGCGCCCCCGATGGCGCGGGCCCCCCGGCCGTAGACCCACAGCAGGGCCCCGAGCCCCAGCGCGCGCCGCCCCGCGGCCTCGGCCGGAGCCCCGCGGCCACTGGCGCGGGCCCGCGCCAGCAAAAGCGCCAGAGCCGAGCCGAGCAGCCCCGCGCCGAGCAGGGCCCAGCCCTGGAGCCCCTCCTTGGCGGCGAACGTAAAGCAGTCGCGCAGGTGGGCCGCCGAGCCCGGGGCGTACTGCTCCTCACGCAGGGCCAGCGACACCCCCGCGGTCTGGTGCCCGAGCCAGAGGATCCCCCCCAGCACCCCGAGCACCACGGCCACGATGGGCAGCACCGCCACCAGCGGGGCGGGCCGCAGCCCGGCCGGCGGACCCTCGTCCACCAGCTCGATGGGGGCCGCCTGGGGGCGGCGGGCCTGCACCCGACCGCGGTGCAGGGCGCGGCGCTCGGCCGCCAGCATCGGCCCGAAGTCGCGGCCGAGCAAGATGGTCATCAGCACGAAGCCCAGGGTGAGCCAGCAGTAAAAGCGCAGCCCGAGGGCCTCCCAAAAGAGCTCGAAGCCGCTCTGGTTCAAGCCCAGGCTGTCGGCGGCGGTCTGAAACAGCCCGATCTCGAAACCGATCCAGGTGGAGATGAAGGCCACTCCGGCGATGGGGGCGGCGGTGCTGTCCACCAGATAGGCGAGCTTTTCGCGGCTCACCCGCGCGGCGTCGGTGAGGGGCCGGGCGGTGCTGCCCACCACGAGCGTGTTGGCGCAGTCGTCGAAAAACAGCACGAGCCCCATGAGCCAGACCGACAGGCGCGCAAGCCGGGGGCTCCCCTGCATCCGGCCCACCAGGGCCAGCAGCCCCTGGGTTCCGCCTCCGCGGTTGATCACCGCCACCATCCCCACCAGGGCCGCGGCGAAGGCCATCACCTGGAGCTTGAACTGGGCGAAGGTGGGCTCCACCAGGTAGTGCCAAAAGGCCCACCCTGCGGCGTGGACCAGATCCGGCCCTGCGGAAAGGAGCTGGCCGGCGACCCCCGCCTCGAGCCGCTCCGGCCGGCCGGCCAGGGCCACGAAGGCGGCACACAGGATGGCCAGCAGCATGGACAGCAGGATGCGACCCGAGGCCAGGGCGAGGGCCACCGCCACCAGGGGCGGCACCAGGGCCAGGTAGCCCACGAGCTGCTGCTGGTGCGCGCTGGTGCGCACCGGGGAGCCGGTTGGCCCCCGCAGCCGGAGCCGCAGCCTCACCATGGCCGAGGGGGTCGCTTGCCCGGGGCGCTGCACCTGGCAGCGGGCCTCCAGCCGATGCGCGGTGCCGGCAGCGAGGCGAAACACCGGGTCGGCTTGCAGGGCCCGCGCCACGGCCTGGTGGCAGACCCGCGGGCCGGTGACCCGCAGGGCGATCCGCACCCGGCTGGTGGCGCGCCCGCGGGCGTCGCGCCGGGGCGCCCCCAGCTCCCGCAGGCCCTTGCGCGCGAGCTCGGTGGCCGCGAGCCCCAGCCGGGCACGCTGCGCCGAGCGCCCCCCGGCCCGATCCAGGGCCCACAGCCCGATCAAGACTACGGCCAGCGCCACGGCCGCGACGAGATGTCGCCGCATCGAGGAGGACACGGGCCAACGCTCTCACAATTGGGCCCAGGTGGCTACTGCCCGACGGGGCAAACCGGCTGCGCGGTCAACTCGGAAAAATGGTTCTGTCCGAATTTCGGTTCTGTCCGAATTTCTCAACGGGATTTGTACCGCGCTTATGAAATGTTGACTGCTGGCGCGGCGCTGGCCGTTGTCCACAGTGCGGCGCGGCAAGGCCCC
>CAYFWA010000728.1:0-3954 GCA_964346625.1 uncultured Myxococcales bacterium | reverse complement strand
GGGTGTGAGATGAGCGGGTGTGAGATGAGCGGGTGTGAGATGAGCGGGTGTGAGAAAACCTCGGGAGAGGGGCGATCGGGCCCGAAGGGGTACGGGCGCGCTACTGCTCGTCGCACCAGAAGGTGAAGCTCGTGATGCGATTGGACTCGATGGGGACGGTCTGGGGCCCCTCGACGTCGCTGTAGCGCTCGATACGGCAGTTCTGCCCGTTGTAGTCGATGGACACGTCCACGCTGCCCACCGGCACGTTGAGCACGATGGCCGCCCCGCTGCCGCCCGTGGACGAAAGCCCGGGGTCGATCCCGTTGGCCGGATCGCCCGACACGTAGTGCGGGCCATCCCCGAGGTCCGGGCTGATGGAGAACGTCGCTCCGGTGACCGGATCGATCCGCTCCTCACCGAGCCGCACCACCTCCTGCACCGCGCTCACCACGAGGGTCCCGAGCCCGTCGGTGAACGTGGCATCGCCCGAGGTGTAGACCCGCGCGAACTGGGAGGCATCGTACATGGTGTAGCCCCGCTCGATGATCTGCCCCGTTGGGGTGGGTTGGATGGCCACCACGTCGATCAGGTCCGGATGGGTAAAGTCGATCCGCCCCACCACCGGGACAGGGAGGTCCTGCAGCGTAAAGGTGCCCATGCCCGTAGACGTGGAGCAGGTCTGATATCCGCCCCCGTCCCAGCAGGCCTCCACCCCGGGCCAAGCTTCGCCGTCGATGTCCACCACGGTGCCGAAGATTGCGGCGGTGCTCGGGCCCGCGTCGCCAGCGTCGGGGACCGCGCTGTCGGTGGGGATCTCGGCGTCCACGCCGGCGTCCACGCCGGGATTGTCGTCGTCGTCCCCGCAGGCCGCGAAGACCAGGGCCGTGGGCAGAATGACCGCGCCCAGCCAGAACCTCGAGAAGCGTCTCATCAGCGTATCCTCCATGCGCCTCAGCGCCGTAGTGCGCACCCTGCACGCTGCGGCGTCGCAGCCATGCCCTACAGCGCCGCGGGGCGTGCGCTCAAACGCCGCGGAGCACGCGCGAAAGCGCCGCTTTCGGGCGTGCGCCAAAGCGCCGCGGGGCGTGCGCCAAAGCGCCGCGGAGCGTGCGCCAAAGCGCTGCGCTGTAGTCTTGGGGCCGACAGTGTAGGATAGCGCTCGGGTCGTTGCAAGACCGTTCGTGATCCGCAGCAATGCTCCTCGGGATCGCGCCTATTTCGCCGTCGTTCACGCGCTGGCTACTTCTTCGGCGTGAGGCTCGCGAGGGTGTACTTGCGGTCGATGTCCAGGTCGGCGATTCCCCGCCCGGTGCTCTTGACGTGGAGCTTGACCATCATCCCCGTGTCCACGTCGTACCAGACCTGCCGATACAGCTTGCCCTTCATGGCGCCACCGTACTCGGCGCGCTGCCGCAGGTAGTGCGTCCGCACCTTGCGTCCCCCGATGGCGAGGGTCTTGGCGCCGACGTAGGTGATCCGCAGGTGCAGATCCGGCCGCTTCATGGGCAGCGGCATGGACGTGGTGTGCTCGGTCACCTTCCAGGTGTCCTTCCACTGGCTGCCGGGCTTGCCGGTGGGGCCGAGCACCCCGTGGGGGCCGCAGCTCTGGCGGGTGAAGGTATTGATGCCGAACATCTTGTTTTTCGCCCAGCGCTTCACCAGCGTCAGGCCTTTCTTTTCGTCCTTGCAGTAGCGCTCACCGCGGTGGTTTTCCTTGTAAAAGCGCAGGGTGAGATCCCAGCAGTTCTTTTTGCGGGGCACCAGCACGGCGGGGATCGTCTTGGGCAGCGTCCGGTCCTCGTTGCCCAGCAGGGCGGAGCGGACCTTGAGCCCGCCTTCCGCCTCGTAGGTGTACACGCCCCCGGCGGGCATCCCCTCGCGCTGAGCCGTCGCGCCGGCGCCATGGGCCTTGCGATAGTCTGCCAAGGCCTGGCCCGCGGAGGCCTGGGACACTTCGCTCTGGCCGAAGCGGTAGCGCACGAAGGCGTAGCCGGAGATCCCGATGAGCGCCACCGTGGCGAACACGGCCACGGCCACGAGCTTGATCTTCTGGTAGCGGGTCACGGGGTGCGCCGCGTCGCTGCGGGCGCGCCAATACGCCACCAGCAGCCCTCCGGCCACCGCGCCGAGGACAAAACCGAGCGGAACCATCCAGTAGCTCATGCACTCCAGGATCGCCAAACCGGCCGGAAAGTCAAAGCCTGGGTGGGTCGGTACGCCACCGACCCCGACCGATCGGCTCCCGGTGCCCCCTTTCCATGCGCCGCCGCAGATGCTACACCTGCCCGCAGCCCGACAACGCGATACCCATGGCAGAATCTCCCAAGCCCCGCCTGGCCATCAACCCCCCGGTATTCCTCATCTCAGGAGGCCTGCTCCTGGCGTTTTTGGCCTTCGGCGTGTTCATGACCGACGAGGCGTCGGCGCTGTTGCCGGCGGTGCTCGAGGGCGTCTCGAGGAACTTCGGCTGGCTCTACGTGGCCTCGGTGGCCTTCTTCATCGTCTTCGCCCTGTGGCTGCTGTTCAGCCGCCACGCCTCCATTCGGCTGGGGGACGACGACGATCGGCCGGACTTCCCCACCCTCACCTGGTTCGCGATGCTGTTCAGCGCGGGGATGGGCATCGGCCTGGTGTTCTACGGGGTCGCCGAGCCCGTCATGCACTACCACGCCCCCCCCGGGATGGAGGGCGGGACGCCCGCGGCGGCGGACGCCGCGATCCCGCTCACCCTGTTTCACTGGGGCATCCACGCCTGGGCCATCTACGTGCTCATGGCGCTCGGGATCGCGTATTTCGCCTACCGCAAGAAGCTGCCGCTCGCCATTCGATCCTGCTTTTACCCGCTGCTGGGCGAGCGCATCCACGGATGGCTCGGGCACCTCATCGACATCCTCGCCGTGTTCGGCACCCTGTTCGGTCTCGCCACCTCCCTCGGCCTGGGCGCCATGCAGGTCAACTCCGGGCTGAGCTACCTGTTCGGCATCCCCGACAGCGTGCAGTCCCAGCTCATCCTGATCGCCGTCATCACCGGGGCCGCCACCATCTCCCTGATCACGGGGGTTTCCAAGGGGATCCGCCGGCTCAGCGAGCTCAACATGATTCTGGCGGCGCTGCTCATGCTCTTCGTGCTCGCGGTGGGACCCACCCTCTACATCGTCAACTCCCTCGTGGACAACGTCGGCGGCTACCTGGGCCAGGTCTTCACGCGCACCTTCGAGGTGAGCGCCTCGGATCCGAACCAGTCCAAGTGGTCCCGAGACTGGACCTTCTTCTATTGGGGCTGGTGGATCGCCTGGTCGCCTTTCGTGGGGATGTTCGTGGCCCGCATCTCCCGGGGGCGCACCATCCGGGAGTTCATCCTCGGCGTGTTGCTCATCCCCACCGGCGTGACCCTCGTCTGGTTCAGCGTCTTCGGCGGCACCGCGCTCCAGCTCGATCTCGCCCACGGCGGCATCGCCTCGGCGATATCCAGCAACCTGTCCACTGCCATCTATGTCACTCTCGAGCGGCTGCCTTTGGGCCAGCTCACCTCGTTTTTGGCCGTGGCGGTGGTGGCCGTGTTCTTCGTCACCTCGAGCGACTCGGCCTCCTTCGTGGTGGACATGCTGACCTCGGGGGGACACCCCAACCCCCCCGTGTGGCAGCGGGTCTTCTGGGCCATCACCGAAGGGGCCTGCGCGGCGGTGTTGCTGTACGCCGGCGGCAAGGAGGCGCTCAAGGCCCTGCAGGCCGCGGTGGTCACCGCGGGCCTGCCTTTCTGTGTGGTGCTGCTGTTTTTGTGCCTCAGCCTGGCCCGGGCGCTGCGCAAGGATCGCCCTGCGCCCGCTGACATGCCGCGCTACCGGGAGGTCGCCGAGATCGCCCGCCGGCGGGCCGCCCACAAGGGGGATGCGCCGCGGAGCGACCGCGCAGCCGGCCACCCCGGCAGCGCCGCGAGAGACCCCGGCAGCGCCGCGAGAGACCCCGGCAGCG
>CAYFWA010000727.1:0-3799 GCA_964346625.1 uncultured Myxococcales bacterium | reverse complement strand
CGAGCGCGATGAGGTGGTCGCGCGCTATCGGGAGCGGGTGGAGCGGTTCGGGCAGGAGGTGGACCGGCTCGGCGGTCGCAGCCGGCGTCTCGCCCACCTGCGCCTGGTGACCTTCCTCGGGGCGGTGGTGGCGGGGAGCTACGGGCTGTGGAACCTCACGGCCATCCGCTGGGGGTACGTGGCGGTGGGGGCCCTGGCCCTGGTGACCTACGCGGTGCTGGTGCGGATCCATGACCGGGTGCTCCGCGCCCTGCGCCGCTACGAGCTGCTGGTGACCCTCAACCAGGAGGCCATCTGGCGTCGGCAGCGGCGCTGGGGCCGGCTCCCGGAGCGCCCGGTGCCCGCCGAGCTTGCGCGCCGGCCGGTGGCGCGGGATCTGGACCTGTTCGAATCCGAGGGCTCCCGGGCTTCGCTGTTCCAGCTCCTGGGGACGGGCAACACGCCCATGGGGCGGCAGACCCTGGCCGCCTGGCTGCTCGAGCCCGCCACGCCGGACGGGGTGCGCCAGCGGCAGGCCGCGGTTAAGGAGCTGGCGCCCCAGCTCGACTGGCGACAGGAGCTGGGGGTGCGGGGCCGGCGGATGCTGGACCTGCCGCTGAACGTGGAGCCGTTTCTCCAGTGGGCCGAGGGCCCCCCCTGGCTCCTCGCTCGGGCCTGGCGACGGTGGGTCCCCCGGATCCTGGCGGCGGGGACCTTCACCCTGATGGGCCTCCATTTCACGGGGGTGCTCCCTCCCTGGTGGCTGATCGCCGCCCTGTTCAACCTGGCCGTGAGTGGGCTCATGAGCCGGGCGGCCCACGAGATCTTTGATCAGCTCGCCTGGCGGGAGCGGGCCTTCCGGCGCTTCGCCGGGCTGTTTCGGCCCCTGGCCGAGGCGCGGTGGGAGGCGCCGCTGCTGCGCCGGCTGCAGCAACGACTGACCGCCCAGGGGCTCACCGCCCACCTTCAGATGCGGCGGTTGGACCGCATCATCGGCTTCGCGGACGCGCGCCGATCCGGGCTCCTGTACCTGGTGCTGCAGGGGCTCACCCTGTGGGACTTTCACGTGCTGTACGCCCTGGAGCGCTGGCAACAGGGCGTCGGTCGTCACGTGCGGGATTGGTTCACCGTCCTGGGGGAGGTCGAGGCGCTCACGGCCCTGGCCGCGCTCTGTCACGAAGAGCCGCGCTGGGCGTTTCCCCGCTTCACCGACGGAGGCAGCGGTGCCACCGCCGCGGACCGCACGGCCACCGACGCACGCAGCGATGGCGACGCCGCCGCAGCCGCCGCAGCCGCCGCAGCCGCGGCGACGGATGACCGCCGCTCGGCGCCCCGGCTGGAGGCGGTGGCGCTGGGGCATCCCCTGCTCCCGCCGGACGAGTGCGTCGAAAACGACGTCACCGTGGGCCCGCCCGGCTCCTTCTTGCTGGTCACCGGCTCCAACATGAGCGGCAAGTCCACCCTGCTGCGCGCCATCGGCGCCAACGTGGTGCTCGCCCACGCGGGGGGGCCGGTGCACGCCCGCTCCCTCACGCTGCCCGCTCTGCGCCTGGGCACCAGCTTCCGCGTCCAGGACTCCCTGGAGGCCGGGGTCTCGTTCTTCATGGCGGAGCTGCGACGTCTCAAGGAGCTCGTGGACGAGGCGACCCGCTGTGGCGACTCGGACGACGTGACCTATCTGTACCTGCTCGACGAGATCCTGCAGGGCACCAACGTCTACGAGCGCCAGATCGCCGTCCGTCGGGTCATCCAGTACCTCATGGCCCAGGGGGCCATCGGCGCCGTCTCCACCCACGATCTCACTCTTGCGGAGACCGGGGGCCTGGCCGAGGCGGCGCGGCCGGTGCACTTCACCGAGGAGTACCACGCCGCCGAGCCCGCATCCGCGCCGCGGGCGGCGCCGAAGGCCCGCGAGGTCCGGGTCGGGGAGCACGGCCCCCGCATGACCTTCGATTACCGGCTCCGCGACGGCGTGGCCCCCACCACCAACGCCCTGAAGCTGCTCCGGCTGGTTGGCCTGCCGGGGGAGCCCGACGGATCCGATCGTCGCTCGGCCCATCGCCCCAACGCCGACCCTGCCCGCGAGTGACCGTCCCTCCGGCGACCGTCCCCGGGGATCTGCATTCCCCGGTACCTGTGCTAGCCTCCGGGGGCAGGCAATCGGTCGTATCACGACCGGAGGTGGAGAGCATGACCGCTCAGGATGGCGATACGACGGCTACGCGCGACGTGACCGACGGGGCGGAGCGCGCCCCCGCGGGCTTTACCGCCGGAAGTGCAGCGCCCCGCGCCTTACGGAGCCTGGGCCAGACCGACGTGTGGGTCACCCCGGTGGGGCTGGGCTGCTGGCAGTTTTCCGAGGGGCAGGGGCTGGCCGGGAAGTTCTGGCCTTCGCTGGACCGCGCGACGGCCCAGCAGATCGTGGAGGCGTCGCTGGAGGGCGGGATCCAGTGGTTCGACACGGCGGAGATGTACGGCAACGGCGCCTCGGAGCGGGTGCTCGGCCAGGCGCTGGCGGCGGCGGGGCGAAAGCCGGCCCGGGAGGTGGGCACCGAGCAGGGCGTGGTGGTGGCCACCAAGTGGTGGCCCATGCTCCGGACAGCGGCTTCCTTGACCCGCACCATCGACGAGCGGCTCGCCGCGCTGCAGGGCTTTTCCATCGACCTGCATCAGGTGCACCAGCCCTACTCCCTGGCCACGGTGAACGGTGAGATGCAGGCCATGGCCGAGCTGCTGCGGGCCGGCTCCGTCCGGGCGGCGGGCGTGAGCAACTTCGGCGCCGACCAGATGCGGCGGGCCCACGCCGCCCTCGAAAAGGAGGGGTACCCCCTCGCCTCGAACCAGGTGCGCTACAACCTGCTGGATCGTCGCATCGAGCGAAACGGGGTGTTGGAAGCCGCTCGGGAGCTCGGCATGACCATCATCGCCTACTCTCCGCTGGCCCAGGGGCTGCTCACCGGCAAGTTCCACGAAGACCCCGAGGCCGTGAAGAAGCGCGCGGGTCCGCGCAAGTGGCTGGGCGCCTTCAGGTCCCGGGGGCTCGAAAAGAGCCGCCCGGTGATCGAGGCGCTGCGGACGGTGGCAGAAAAGTACGGCGTGACGCCGGGGCAGGCGGCCCTGCGCTGGCTGGTGCAGTTCCACCACGACACCGTGGTGGCCATCCCGGGCGCCACGAAGCGTCAGCACGCCGAGCAGAACACCGGGGTGCTGGATTTCGCGCTGGACGACGGGGATCTGGCCTTGCTGGAGCGCGTGTCGCAGGGCTTCAAGTAGCGGGACCGAGTCGCGGGACATCCAGACCCCGGGGTGACCCGGCGACGGAGGGCCGGGGCTCACTTGCCGATGGACAACGGGAGCGACGGATGGTTCTGGGGGCGGCGGCGGGTCGAGGCCCTATCCCCGCGCGGCGTGGTTGGTGTCTGACGAGCTCTCGGCGACGGGTAGCTCGCGGGAGCTGGGCAGCGACAGCCCACGCATGGCGTCTGGGGTGTCGGCCGCATAGTAGAGGCTGATTTGCAGGTAGGGCGCCACCCGCTCGGAGAGCTGCTCCAGCCACTTCCAGGCGCGCTGGTCGTGGTGTCGGCCGTCCTGGCGGGCGCCTCGACGCCCTGAACTGGACACCTTATTCGTGACCGGGGCCTTAGCCCTGTGACTTCTTTTGATATTTCCAGGCCTTGTGGGCTTTTTGTGTAATGGGCGTTGGTTTTCTTGCAGCTTTCGGGGTGAAGCGGGATTCGGGGAATCCAAGGGCCTCTCCGAGTCTGCTTCCGAGTCTGCTTCCGAGTCTGCTTCCGAGTCTGCTTCCGAGTCTGCTTCCGAG
>CAYFWA010000726.1:0-3961 GCA_964346625.1 uncultured Myxococcales bacterium | reverse complement strand
TGGCCCGGGCGCGCTCGGCCTTGATGACGGTTTCGATGGGGGCGCCTGAGGTAAATCCCCGGACGTTCCCTTCGGTGATGAGCCCGGTGTCGACCAACTGCCCAGCCACATCGCGCGTCGTGGGGTTGTTGGAGGCCATCGCCTTGAGCCCCGCCGGCGCGAGCCGGGCCTTGTCGAGCGACGCCATGACGTCGGCGAGCCCGCCGCTGGACACCAGCTTGGTCATCTCGGGCGTGAGCTGGACGCTGGCGGCGCCGGCCGTCCCACCGGTGAACGGTTCACCCCCATTGGTTCGGAGATTGGCGGCGTGATCGGCAGAGGCCCGCCGTGCCAGTCCGCCCGTTGCAGCGGAGCCCAGCGCACCGAGCCCGCCACCGACGGCACCACCGGCCACGATATTGGCCACCGACTGGGAAAGGTCCCGGGTCTGCTGGGTCTGCTGGAGGACGCCTTCGGCCGCCGCGTTGATCGCTGCACCGGACGCCGCACCACGGGCCAAGCCTCGGGCCACGCTCACACCGGCGCCACCGAAGAACGGAATGAGGCTGGTCACATCGGCGGTCGCCGCCAGCATAGACAAGGCCACGGTAGAGACCGGGCCACCTGATCCGAGAATGGCCTGCAACTCACGCTCGCGCCTGATCTGTTCCCGGCGGGCGTTCATCTCTTCGAGGCTGTTCACGTCGGCGAAGCGCTGTTGCATCAGCACCTCGTCAGGTCGGATGTGGTCCGCGGGGTCGAACGCCTCGTCGTCGGTGAAGCGCTGCTGGTCGCCGAAGATCTCCCCGAACAACGCGACAGCCACGTTCTCGAGCTCGAATGCCGCAGCCGCACGGTCGATTAGGGTCGGCTGCTCGCGCTCCGGGATGGGACGTGGACTGAATGGGGAGCGAGGTGGTTTGCCGGCGGCGACGCTCGGGCGCGGCTGGCCTGCCTGCGAATTGATGATGGGCACGACGTGGCCTCCTATCGGTTGTTGCGGCGGGCGCGGCGTCCAGCGGCGCCGGTGGGCTGGTCTTCTTCCTCGGGCTCTTCGGGCTCGGCGTCTTCTTCCGCGATCCGCTGGTCCTCTTCCTCGGCGCGCTGCAGGGCCTCTTCCTCGATCCGCTCGACCTCCTGTTGGATGGCGTCGGCCTCTTCGTCGGCCTGCTGCTGCTGGGCCTCTTCTTCGTCACGGCGCTGCTCGGCTTCCTCAGGGGTTTCCTGGGCGCCGGGGCGGGTCTGACGGTTTTTCGTCGCCTCGGCCTCTTTCTCACGCTGGCGGCGCTTCGCGGCCTCTTTTTCACTCTCGTTCTGCAGCTGGGCAAAGGTCGGGACCGCCATCGCCTCTTCGAGAGACTGCGGCGGGATGTAGTAGACCGGCTCGCCATCGGACCTCTGAGCGTCATGGGGGCCAATGGTCGGGTCTTCGATCACCACCCTGTAGGACGGCGGGCGGCCGGCGCGGATGTCTGCTCTGGTCTGCGCGTCCGGCCGCAGCCGCACGCTAGCGCCCTCGGGAACCTCCACGCCCTCGGCTTCGAGCGACCGGTCGAGATCGTCGCGGATCACCGCAGCGGCCTCTTTCCCCGTCATCTCGTTCGGGCGGAACATGAACCGCTCGGGCGGGAACTCGGCGAAGCGCTGGCCATCACCCCCGGCTCCGGTGCCGGTGCCAGTCCCAACACGCGATGGCCCGAAGCGATTGGAGAGGCCACGCAAGGCCAGCTGCTTCGCCTTGGTCTCGTCGCCGGTCCGCAAGTAGGCGGCCCTGTAGGCCCGCATGAACTGCTCGCGGACATGGGGCGGGACCTGATCGCCGAGCCCGCCGCCGAAGGTTCCGGTCACCCCGGCCGCCTTGGCCACGTCGTCGAAATTCACGTCCGGCGCGATGTCATTATCGAACTGTTCCCCGCGAGCGTTGCGCGTTGCCCGGTCGGCGGGGGTTTCGTTCGCGACCCTGCCGGCTGCGGCGGCAATGGGGTTCTCGACGGCGCCTTGCAGCGCGCGGCTTTCGTCCAGCGTGCGGGCCACGGCAGGATGGTCCTCCATCAGCTCCGCCGCGACACCGGGGCGCCGTCCCTCGATGGTGCCGAGCATGGCGGCGGCCGATGCCAGAAGCTGAGGGTTCCGGGTCTCTTCGGCGCGGGCGATGGTATCTTGGACCGATGTCGGGACGTGGCCCGTCTCGTCGACGAACGAGCCCAGCCGGTTCATCGTCTGTTGCGGATCGGCATCCTTGTTTAGCTCGGCCCAGACACGATCGGCCGACTTCTGATCTTCAACGCCGAAGCCGGCTTGGTAGTCAGCCATCGCCTGGTCGGTGGCGCGCTGGTCCTGTTCGAAGGCGTTCTGCCGAGCATTCAGGGTCTTGGTGAGCCGGGCTCGGGTGCCCTGCCTGCCGTTGAAAATGCCACGGGCATCGGCCTGGGCCAGCGCGGCGCGGGCGGCTTCAACCTCTTCTAAGGTCTCGGCGCCGTTGATCTGAATATCGAGGTCCGCAACTTCGGAAGCGGTCGCGCGGGCAAAGTCGGCACGCTGCTGGTTCTGGATGGCCCTCACGGCACGCTTGCCGGCGCGGAATTGCGAGGGGTCCAAGTCGCCACGGTTCTCATCCAGTACCGCCCTGGCCGCCTTGTGGTTGCCAGCCTCCGCGAGCCCCTGGGCTTCGGCCAAGACAGCTTGCTCGGCGGTGCGGAGCGCGGCCTCCTCAAGCTGCGACTGCGGAACGACACCGGCATAGGTCTCGGCAATGCGGGCGTTAAATTCGTCCTGATAGAGCTGAGCGTTGGCAGGATCCTCGGCGATGTCCGCCAGGAGCTGTTGCTGATCTTCCTGGAGGTTGCGGAGCGCCTGATCTTCGAGCGCGGCGTTGCGCTGGCGGAATGTGGCCCGGGCTAGGACTTCGCCTTGAGCTTCGAGCTTGGCCTGGAAGTTGGCTCGGCCGTCGTTGGTGCGGAATTCTGTTTCTTCGAGAGCCTGATCGCGAGCGTTGTTGATGACCTGCTCAGCGGCCTCCGAATAGCCCTCGGCCAGGGGGTCCAGGTCGCTCAGCTCTTTCTCGGCGGCGGTCAGGAACTTCTGCTCGGCCTGGCGCGCTTTGAGCCGATCTGCTTTGAGGTGGGTCGCGTGCACCTCGTTGGCGAACTGGTTGAGCTGATTGCCAACCTGCTGAAGGCCACGTCCTATGGGCTGACCGGTCTGCGACGGGACCGGATTGACGCCAGCCTGGGCGATGTTCCCGCTCGGAGCGGAGACTTTCGGGATCGAGACCATGACTTATTCTCCGCTGCGCGTGAGTAGGGTGCGGCTGGCGCCGCCGAAGACCGCCGAGCCTGCCGTCAGGGCACCGCCGACCCGGGTGGAGCCGGCAGCCGCATCGAGATTGGTACCGCGTGCCCGAAGGCTGGACTGGCGCACCCGGCTGTCCTGGCGCATCCGGCTGGAGGCAACGCCGAACTCCTGGGCCTGCTGCCCGGTGATGGCGCCCACGTTGATCCCACCGCCCTCGCCGGCGAGCGCGACCCGACTTGCAGCCAAGGTCCGACGCTTTTCCCGGCGAAGATCCCGCTGCTCACGAGCCTGCTGGACTTCCTCTCCCCGGGCCTGGGCGCGGGCGAAGCCTGCCTGGGCCTCCTGCTGGGCTGCGGTCGCACCAGCGCTCGCCAAAGCCCCCACACCGCTGACGACGCCGCTACCGACGAGCAGGGCGGAGACAGGATCACCGAGTACTAGACGCTGGCGCACGGCGGTTGTCCTACGGGATGAGAGTTTTCGGGAGGTTATCGGGGCGGATGAGCCACTTGAGCCGCTCGATCTCGGCATCGATGGCTGGGGTCAAAGCCTCCGGGGGCTCGCCAGCCAGCATCTCCCGCCAGAAGGCCAGACGGGTGCGAGGTGTACCGGGCAACTTGGGGTACTCTGCCATTACTTGCGCTCCACTTTGGCTTTACTGATGAACTCGAGCGCGGCCTGGAGGCCG
>CAYFWA010000725.1:1646-3965 GCA_964346625.1 uncultured Myxococcales bacterium | reverse complement strand
GCCCTTAGATCCTCGGCGCTGGGGGAGGTGGCGGGGGTCCAGGACGTGCCGTCCCAATGGATCAGGGTGCCGGCCTCCCCAGCGGCCCAGCCGTCGTCGGTGGCGACCATGCTCACCCCACCGTACAGATGGACGTTCACTGGGCTGGTGAAGCTATTCCAGTTGCCGGTTCCGGTCCAACGCATGATCACGCCGTTTCCTCCGACGAGCCACCCGTCCGTATCAGAAAGCAGATCGAAACCGTAAAGGTAGTAGCTCGTGACGTTGGACTGGTGGGTTTGCCACGTCGAGCCGTCGTATCGCAGGATGTCCTGAGACGTAGACCCGTCACGAACCAATGTGGCCCAACCGTCCGTGGAGGAGACCAGGTAACAGTTGTTGATAAAGTCGCCGGAAGAGGGGAACCAGCTCGAGTTGGAAGACCAGCTAGAGCCGTCCCATTTATGCAAGGAGTTCTGGTAGGCCGGACCGCCGCACATCCAGCCCTCGGAGGCGTCCACCAGGGAGACCTCGTTGAAGCGGTCGTTCGAGTAGGGGCCGGTATAGGACTGCAAGTCCCAAGAAGTCCCGTTCCAACGGAACAGGTACGGATCGAAGTCGGTGCCTCCGTTGTGCCCGTATCCAGCCGCCCAACCGTCCGTGGCGGAGACCATGAAGACTCCTCGGATGGTCTCTGAGCTGGAAGCCTGTGGAACGGAGACGGAGAAGGTGTTCCAATTGGTGCCGTCCCAGCGGAGGAAGACACCCTCTCTACCCACCGCCCAGCCGTCGGTGTCCGAGACCAGGTCCACGTCGAACAGCATCTCCGTGGTCGGGCTAGCGAGCACGGACCATTGCAGGGTTTCCGTCGTGCACGTATCGCTGCAACCATCGTGGGGTTCGGTGTTGCCGTCGTCGCATTGTTCGCTGCCCTCGACGACGCCGTTGCCGCACACACCAGCCGCACACGCGTCACCGACGCCGTCGTTGTTTGCGTCGATTTGGGAGGGGTTCGTTACGCTGACGCAGTTGTCCTCCCAGTCCAGCAGCCCGTCGAGGTCCACATCGCGGGTGCCGGGGTGCCAATCGGGATGCCGGTCGTAGCCGCTCCAGGTAGTGAGGGTGGTTTGGTTGGAGCCGTCGACCTGGACGATGGTGATCTCGGTGTTGGGCGAGTTGGTGGTGTCGGCGTAGACGATGTGATCATCGCCGGCCCAGTCGGACTCGATGCCGTCGGTGACCACGAGCTGCTCGCCCGTGCCGTCGGACTGCACGACATAGATATCATTGGAACGCGCGAAGGAGACCGCGGTGCCGTTGCTGTTGTACCGGGGGGGGACCTGGCCGCAGGATCCGCCGCAGGAAGCGGTGAGCTGGACCTCGTCCGTTCCATCGCGGTTCACGGCGAAGATGCCCGGGTGGTTGCCCCCGACGATGTACTGCGAGTAGACGAACCGGTCGAGGAAGGGGTGATAGTCGGGATCTCGTTCCTGAGGGGTGTTGCCTCCCTCGTTGTAAAAGGTCGTATCGCCGCTCCCGTCGCGGTTTACTATGCGCAGGTAACGGTAATTGTTGCTCGTATAGATGATTTGCTGGGCGTCGCTCGTCCAGGAAAGACCGCCGGTCACCGAGACGCCCGTGGCCACCGTGCGCAGGTTCGTACCGTCGGCGTTGACGATGTAAAGGGTGCCAGCGGAGCATTGAGTGGTGTCGCCCTGCAGCGCGAAGGCGATCTCCTGCCCGTCAGGGGACCAGCGGGCCTGTTGGACACCGTCACACCAGTTGGAGCTGGTGGAGAGGCTCGTGATCTGGGTCTGGTGCGTACCGTCCTCGTACATGGTCCAGAGCTCGTACCCACCGCTCTCGGTCGATATGTAGAGGATCTTACCCTTGCTGGTCGCGCAGTCGTTTGCGCACCCATCGTCGTCAACCGAGTTGCCGTCGTCACAGAGCTCCCCGGCGTCGATGACACCGTCGCCGCAGGAGGTGGTGGGCCCGGTGCAGCTCGCGTTACAGTAGCCGAGCTGGCCGTTGTTCGCCCCGTCGTCGCAAGCCTCACCTTCCCCGGCTTGAACCACGCCGTCGCCGCAACGGGGGCCCGGGCCGGAGCAATCGGACGCGCAGTAGCCGTAGCTGCCGTTGTCTGTGCCGTCGTCGCAGGCCTCGTCGCACTCTGCGACGCCGTCGCCGCAGGTGACGTTGTAGGGCCCCGAGCAGTCGGCGGCGCAGGCGGTGGTGCAGTCATCGTTGTCGCCGTCGTCGCAGGCCTCGCCGCACTCGGCGGTGCCGTCGCCGCAGGTGACGTTGTAGGGCCCCGAGCAGTCGGCGGCGCAGGCGGTG
>CAYFWA010000725.1:0-1546 GCA_964346625.1 uncultured Myxococcales bacterium | reverse complement strand
GAGCAGTCGGCGGCGCAGGCGGTGGTGCAGTCGTCTGTGTCGCCGTCGTCGCAAGCCTCGTCGCACTCTGCGATGCCGTCGCCGCAGGTGACGTTGTAGGGCCCTGAGCAGTCGGCGGCGCAGGCGGTGGTGCAGTCGTCGTTGTCGCCGTCGTCGCAGGCTTCATCCTGCTCCACGGTGCCGTTGCCGCACACGGGCTGGGAGGAGTCGGGGTCTACCGAGGAGTCGGGGTCTACCGAGGAGTCGGGGTCTACCGAGGAGTCGGGGTCCACCGAGGAGTCGGGATCCACCGAGGAGTCGGGATCCACGCCGGCGTCGTCGTCGGGCACACAGGATGCGCCGGTCGAGCGGTAGCCCGGATCGCACTCGCAATGGGAGCTGCCCCCGATGACCACGCAGGAGCCGTGGCCATCGCAGGTGATGCCCGCGCAGGGGTCAGGCTGGCCGTCACTGCAGGCGCTGAGCAGCAGGAACGCGCTCGAGATCACGCCGGCCTGGATCACTGCACCGATGGATGGCGTCGTCTTGCTCATCGCACCCATTTCTCTGCCTCCTTCACGACACGATCTGACAGCGCCGTCGTCCTCTTACGTGGGCTTCCGTTCGGTCCCGGTGCCCGGAATGGGCTTGGGCTCACTCCACGCATCGCTCGCCTTGCAGCACGAGCGGGTTCTGTTCATCGTCGAAGATCTCGGCGTAGGCCGAGGTCTCCACGGCCCCCTCCCGGCACACCTCACCCTCAGAGAGCCCCTGGTCGAGGCACGCCGACTCGATGGTGAACTCCAGCCGGATGTCGCCGCCGCCCAGCGACGCGGCCTTCTCGTTTCGAAAGCGCAGCGTGCCTGCCTGGTACGCCTCCACCCGGACGATCAGGAGCTTATTGAACTCTTCGCCCGGGCTCACGGCCAAGGAGAAGGGGAGGTCCACGGAGAGCTCGTCTTCTGGACGAAGAGACCGGGTGATGGTAAACGGCGTGCATAGCTCGTTGCCTTCGGGCGTCCGGGAGGCGGTGAACGTGATGCGCAGCTCGTCCACCGCGGCCGGGATTTCCACCCCAGCGCTCTCGATCTCCACCACCACGCGGTTGCCGGGGGAAGAGCAACCGACTGACAAAGAGAGCCCCAGTGCCAGGCTCGCGACAGGGGCGAGGGCGAAGGCGAGGGCGAAGGCGAGGGCGAAGGCGGAGGCGCCGAACCGAGTCTTGGAGGTCCCGCAGGGCGGGGGTGGGGGAGAGCCCTGTTTCGTGGTCGCGGTGTCGATCATCGCAGGGTCACCCTCATGTCCATGGGTTCCTCCTGGGTGGCCTGCCAACCGAGCACGCCGCCGGCCGCGGCGCCTCCCACTACCACGGCTCCGATGATCGTCCAGAACCACCAGCGCTTGTACACCGGGGGCGACTCGCCGGTCTTCCCGGGAGGTGCGGCGTCGCCCGCGCCGGTACCTGGCGAATGGGTTCGGCGAGTTCGGGGGCGTTGCGCCTTGGGAAGGAGCAGCCGGCGCGCCCGCCGCCGCGCCCGCCGCCGCGCCCGCCGCCGCGCCCGCCGCC
>CAYFWA010000724.1:1616-3968 GCA_964346625.1 uncultured Myxococcales bacterium | reverse complement strand
CGCAATGACGCGATGACCGCGACGAGGGGGGCCGACTGGTGTTACTCTGTCGCGGTACCCTGGGAGAAAGGGGCCTCGGTTTCGCGGGAGATGGCCTCGTGGAGGACGCGTATGATGAGCACGAAGAGGGAAAAAAGCGGGAGCCCGAAGGATCTGAACGTGCCCCGGGAAGCGGCGGAGGCGTATCTCGCGGCCGGGGAGGCCATGGTGGCGGACGTGGACCGGGCCATCTTCGCGCATCCTCGCCGCGAGATGCTGCTGGGCACGGTGCCCGAGGAGGTGCTGCGGAACAACCACCGGAACCACCACCGGTTCTTGTCCACGGTGCTGTGGCTCGACGACGTGGCGCTGTTGCGAGAGACCCTCCCATGGGTCTATCGCGCCTACCTCGGTCAGACGCTGTCACCCGAGTACTTCCCCGTTGTGCTCGAGGCCTGGATGGAGGCCGTCCAGACGCACGTGGATGCGCCGCACGCGGGGCCCATCCTTCAGGTCTATCGATGGATGCGCCAGCGGCACGATACCCTGCTTCAGCTCGCCTCCCGCTCCCCGGACGCACCGGCGCCGGATCCGCGGTGGGAACCCCTCGTGGATCGGCTGCTCACCTGCCTGCTGGACAGCAACCTGCCCGGTTGTCGCCAGGTGGCCCGCCAGGTGGTGGCCGAGCAGGGAGACCTGCAGGATCTCTATCTAGAGGTGATCCAGCCCGCCCTCTACGAGCTGGGGCGGCGCTGGGAGCGCGGCGAGGTGTCGGTGGCCCAGGAGCACCTGGCCACGGCCATGGTGGGACGATTGATGGCGCAGATCTACGCCCTCGTGCCGGTGCCCAAGCAGCACCGCGGGCGCGTGGTGGTCACCGCCGCCGCCAACGAGTATCACGATCTCGGCGCCCGCATGGTGGCCGACCTGCTGGAGCGCGACGGCTGGGACGCGCACTACCTGGGCGCGAACACGCCGGTGGGGGAGCTCGTGCGACAGCTCGCCCAGCACACCCCCCAGGCGCTGCTGGTTTCCGTGTGCGTGCCCTTCAACCTGCGAGCCGCCGCGCAGCTCATCAACGTGGTGCGCAGCACGCCCGGCCTCGAGAAGCTGCGGATCCTGGTGGGGGGGCAGGCCTTCGGCCTGTCGGAGGATCTGTGGGCCCGGGTGGGCGCCGACGCCATGGCAGCGGACGCCTCCGCCGCGGTGGCTCAGCTACAGCGGTGGTTTCCGGGGTCCGCCGCGGAGCGCGCGCGCCGCGGCTCGAGCGGCCCGGGTGTGCGTGGCGGGGCGGCGGAGCCCTCCGGCGCTCGCCCAGCGACTCATTTCGCGGGGAGCTTCGGGGGGCCGTCAGACGCCCTGTTCGGCCTGGCCCGGATACAGAACGAGCTGCTCAACTCGCAGCGGGCGTTGCAGAAGCGCCTCAAGGAGCTGGAGGCGGCCAACGAGCGCATCCGCGTGCTGTCCGGCCTGATCCCCATCTGCGGCCATTGCAAGAAGATCCGTGACGACAGCGGGTTCTGGAGCCAGCTCGAGGTGTATTTGAGCGAGCACTCGGAGGCGAGCTTCAGCCACTCCATCTGCCCAAGCTGTATGGAGGAGCACTACGGGGCGCTGCTGGACGACATCCAGGTGACCGATGACTCCGGTGGGAGCGACCAGACCGGCGGGTCCGACGTCGCTTGAGTCGTTGGCGACGCGTCTGACGAGCCGTTAGCCCTCGTAGCCCCCGTAGCCCTCGTAGCCCTCTTGGTCCGCAGGCACCCGGCAGCGCCGGCGCCAGAGCCACCACCCGAGCAGCAGCAGACCGAGGCTGAAGGGGCTGGGGATCGTGCCCGAACCGGGGCCCGCATCCGCGTCGCCGGTGAAGCAATGGCAGCCCCCCGCCACGGGGTCCTGGTTGCGCCCGGCGTCTGGGGTAGCGGCGTCGCTGGCGGTGGAGGCGTCGGCGGTGGGGCTGGCGTCCGTCGTAACCGTGGCGTCGGACGGCGAGCCGTCCTCGGCAACGCCGCCATCGGCAACGCCGCCATCGGCAACGCCGCCATCGGTGAGGCCGCCATCTGGGAGCCCACCGTCCGGGGTGACGGAGACGCAGATCCCGCCCTGGCAATCCTCGCCGGCGCTACAGGGGCTGTCGCACCCGCCGCAGTGCGCCGGATCCGTCTGCAGATCCACGCACACGCCGCTACACAGGGTGAGCCCCGCGCTGCAGCTCGCCACGCACTGTCCGGCCTGACAGACCTGGCCGCCGGTGCAGGAGCCGCAGGAGCCGCCGCAGCCGTCGGGCCCGCAGACCTTGCTCGAGCAGTCGGGGTTGCAGACACACTGGCCGGACTGGCAGGACTCGTTGGCGGCGCAGGAGCCGCAGGAGCC
>CAYFWA010000724.1:0-1516 GCA_964346625.1 uncultured Myxococcales bacterium | reverse complement strand
AGACACACTGGCCGGACTGGCAGGACTCGTTGGCGGCGCAGGAGCCGCAGGAGCCGCCGCAGCCGTCGGGTCCGCAGACCTTGCCGGCGCAGTCGGGGTTGCAGACGCACTGGCCGGATTGGCAGGACTCGTTGGCGGCGCAGGAGCCGCAGGAGCCGCCGCAGCCGTCGGGTCCGCAGACCTTGCCGGCGCAGTCGGGGTTGCAGACGCACTGGCCGGACTGGCAGGACTCGTTGGCGGCGCAGGAGCCGCAGGAGCCGCCGCAACCGTCGGGCCCGCAGACCTTGCCGGCGCAATCGGGGGTGCACGAGCAGCCCGACCCCTCCGCGGGGCGGGTGCTCGACCACTCCGTGGCGCAGCCGATGCCAAAGCTCCCCGTGTCCGGGTAGTACACCGGCTGGCTGGCCGAGTCCTCGAAGATGAAGTAATAGCGCTTGCACCCCGACGCCAGGCCAGAGGCTTCGTAGAGGTAGGTGGCGTTGGCCGCCGTCATGCCCCGCTCCTGGGTCATGGCGTAGCAGGTGCCCTCCACGTTCACCAGCGCCTGGCTCGGGCCTGCCGTGTCGTACCAGTTGGCGCGGAAGTCGATGCTCGTGCCCGTCTCCGGGTAGTGGGCGCCGGCGGGGATCGGCTGGCTCAGCGATCCGGTGTTCCAGAAGTCCTGCACGGTGAAGCCGCCCTGGCCGCCCACCCCGAGCTTGTCGAAGGACCCCAGGATGTTGTGCCGGTGGCCGTTTGCCATGGTCCAGCTACAGGTGGGATCGCTCGTGGGCTCGTGGAACCAGGCGTAGTAGACCGAGAACGGGTCCCCCAGCCAGGCGATGTTCTCGGCCCGGGCGCCCCCGCTCACGCCGAAGAGGCCGAAGCGGCTGAAGGTGTCGGTGCCCCCGCCACAGCTCACGCCGCCCTGGCAGGCGCAGCTCGCCTGCCCGTCGCAGGAGGAGGGGTAGAGGCTGCCGATGTTGGACACCAGGGTGCACGGCGAGGTGTGGGACATGGAGCAGCCGGTGTGGGTCAGGTTCGCCGCGTGAAACCGCGCCGCGTGGTTCAGATCCTCGTGCCACTCCAGGGGCGGCAGCGCGCTGGTGAAGCAGCCCGAGTCGGCGCAGCTCGTGCAGGAGGCCAGGTCGGCGGGTGGGTCGGCCCGGGAGCGGTTGGTGAGCACGTGGATCATGCGCTCGTACCACGAGGGGAACCCGGCTACGGGCTCCCCGTAGGCGCGTTGCACCTGGCCCACCGCCGGGCCGTCACTCGGTTCGCTGCGATCCGCCGAGGGCGGCTCCGTCACGCAGCTCCCCCATGCGACGGTCCCCATCCACAGCCCCATCATCCACAACGCTTTTCTCATGGCTCACTCCCTCGGGCTCGGGGCCGTACAGGGTTTCATTCCATCGGGTCCGTACGGACTGCAGCAGGCAATCCATGATCGCTCATCGACCCGCTCCCCGTCAACGGGGATGCGCCAGAGCCGTGACAGCGCGGCGGGTACAGCAAGGCGTTCGTTTTCGCACAATCC
>CAYFWA010000723.1:0-3978 GCA_964346625.1 uncultured Myxococcales bacterium | reverse complement strand
TCCCCTCTTTATGCTGTGATGGTTCAATCCAGATTGAATTGTCGCGCCAACTTCGAATCTTCGAACTCCGTCCCCCTCTTTATGGGGTGTGGGAGCCTAGGGTGTGGTTGGTGGGGTCGGGGACCTCGGTCCATTCGGTGGGGGTCCAGGCGTTGGTGGCGACGCCGTCGACGATGCCGCTGTTGCGGTAAAAGGAGGTGTCGGTGCCGTAGTCGGCGGAGTCGCCCACGACGCCTACGGCGTCGATGGGGTTGTCGGAGAGGTCCAGCAGCACCACGGCGTCGTTGCCGTTGAAGTTCATGGTGCTGGAGGTGTGATCCGGGGAGCTGTACAGCGAGGTGGCGCTGGAGTGGGCGATCACATAGGTGTCGCCGGGCAGCAGCACCACGCTGGGCAGGGGGCTATCGGTGGACGAAGGCGAGGTGTTGCCGTTGGAGTAGAGCTTGAGCTGGAACTGGTCGAGGTTGAGGGAGCTGGAGCTGGCGTTGTACAGCTCCAGGTACTTCTCGTAGCTCGGGCCCTCGACGTACTCGGAGATGATGAGGCCGCCGCTCTGGGGGGTGACGCAGACGCCCCCCGAGCAGATCTGGCCGCTTTGGGTGCAGTCCTCGGGGGTGGGGCTGTAGTCGCACTGGGCGCTGCCGCCGCTGTCGGAGCAGGTGCCGGTGGACGGGTAGTGGTTGGCGGTGTCCCCGGTGCAGTCGTCCGCCGGCGGGTTGGTGCACGGGTTCGGGTCGCAGGGATCGCTGGGGTTGACGCACAGGCCGCCCTGGCACACCTGGCTGGTCAGGGTGCAGTCCACCGGGGTGGGGCTGTAGTCGCACTGGGGGCTGCCGCCGCTGTCGGTGCACGTCCCGGTGGAGGGGTACTGGGTGGCCACGTCCCCGCTGCAGGTGTCGGCCGGCGGGCTGGTGCAGAGGTTCGGGTCGCAGGGATCCACCAGGGAGACGCAGGCGCCGTCCTGGCACAGCAGGCCATTGGCCCCGCAGTCCACCTCGGCCGGGGTGTAGGTGCACTCCGGGCTGCCGCCCACGTCGGCGCAGGTGCCGGTGGCCGGGTGGATGCTGGCCACGTCGTCGGTGCAGAAGTCGGCCGGCGGGCTGTCGCAGGGGTTGGGCGAGCAGGGATCGGTGGTGAGCTGGCACTCGCCTTCGATGCAGGCCATGCCGCTGTCGGCGCAGTTGAGCCGGTTGGCCTCGCCGTAGCTGCACTCCACCTCGCCCTCCACCGCCTCACAGGTCCCGGTGTCCTCGTAGCTCACCAGCACGTCGCCGGCGCAGGCGTCCGCCGGCCCCTCGTCGCAGGGGTTGGGCGAGCAGGGGTCGCTCAGGCACTGGCCCTGGTGGCAGTACTGACCGTTGGCGCCGCAGTCGCTCTCCGCCGGCGTGTAGGTGCACTCCACCACCCCGCCAGCGGAGTCGCACGCCCCGGTGCCAGGATACAAAAGCGCCACCGCGCCGCTGCAGGTGTCCACCGGCGGCGTGGTGCAGGGGTTGGGGTCGCAGGGGTCGTCGCCCGTGGCGCAGCCCGCCGACCACGCGGCGGCCCACCCCACGGTGATCAGGGAAAGCAGCACGAGCCGCGTCACCCGGGCCCGTCCTTGCGCGCCCGCCGTGAACGCCACACGCCGGCGCCGAGAGCTCGGAATCATCCATTGCATCGTCATGAACCTACCTCTTCGATACGACAATTCTACTGCACAGAGGGTTACCGGGGCGAGGTTAGTTTTTGGTGACGAAGGTCGCGGTGGCGGACGGGCCCCGCGGCGCCCCGCCGCGCAGGGCGCGGATCACCTCCACGGTGACCGCCACCGCCAACACGAGCAGCCCCGCGGCGATCACGCGCACCACCGGCGCGAATCGGGCGCCGACCACCATGTCCACCAGGCTCCACAGGGTCACGGTCACCATGAACACGCAGGGCCCGATGACGTACCAGGTGCGCCGGCCCGTGTCGCGCAGCCACAGGATCACCACCAGCATGGCCAGGCCGCCCAGGAGCTGGTTGGTGGCGCCGAACACCGGCCAGATGACCTTCCACGGCGCCACGGGCGCGCCCTTGGCGTCGGTGAAGGGCACCAGCACGAACACGGCCGGGATGGCCACCGTCACCGCGGTGGCCAGGTAGCGCGCCCCGGCGCCCTGCAGCCGCGTGAGCTCCTCGAACACGTAGCGCCCCAGGCGGGTGCAGGTGTCCAGGGTGGTGAGCAGGAAGGTGGAAATGGCCAGCAGGCCGAAGGCCGCGCCGATCTCCGGGTCCATCCCCAGGACGCCGAGAAACCGCCCCATGCCCTCGGAAAACACCACGGTGGGCTTGCCGCCCCCCACCCCCACCACCACGATGGCGCTCAGGGCGATGAGGGCCAGCACCCCCTCGAGCAGCATGCCGCCGTAGGCGATGGGCCGGGCGTGGGACTCACGGTCGAGCTGCTTGGCGGTGGTGCCCGAGGCCACCAGGGTGTGAAAGCCGGAGCTGGCGCCGCAGGCCACCGTGATGAACAGCGCCGGGATCAGGGCCCCCAGGTGCGGGCTGGACAGCTCGCCGATCATCGGGATCCGCGCCCCCCCGAGACCGCCGCCGGCCGCCCCCACCACGATCCCCAGCAGCCCGCCGGCCAAACACCCGAACAGCAGAAAGGACGACAGGTAGTCCCGCGGCTGCAAAAGCAGCCACACCGGCAGGATGGCCGCCACGAAGCAGTAGCCCACCAGCACCAGATCCCAGACGGTGCCCGGGTCCCCGACGCCCAGCGCCCCCATGTCCAGCGGCGCCTGCTGGCCGCCCCAGATCCCCACGAACACCAGGGGCACGAACACCAGCGAGCCCAGCCACAGCGGCAGCCCCCGGCGCAGCACCAGCAGGCCGAAGATCACCGCCAGGGCGATATACAGAAGCGACGAGGTGGCTACGCCCCCGGAGGCCACGAAGGTGGTGGAGGTGAGGTCCAGAAACACCACCGTGACATAGAGCAGCGTGAGGTAGATGAACACCAGCAGCAGGTGGTAGCCCAGGGGGCTCAGGTAGCGCCGGGAGATCTCCCCGATGGAGCGGGCGCGGTTGCGCACCGAGGCCACCAGCGCCGACAGGTCCTGCACCCCGCCGATGAGCACCGCGCCGATCACCACCCACAGGGCCACCGGCAGCCAGCCGAACGCCGCGGCGGCGATGATGGGCCCGGCGATGGGGCCCGCCCCGGCGATGGAGGAGAAGTGGTGGCCAAACAGCACCAGCGGCCGGGCCGGCGCGTAGTCGTAGCGCAGCCGCGGATCTCGATCCGCCCCGGGCTCCTGGTGAATCGCGTGGGCCGGCGTGGGCCGGGCGTCGTCCACCCCGAGCCACCGCGACACCAGGCGACCATAGAGCAGGAACCCGAGCACCAGGACGGCGACGCCGCCCACGAACAAAAGCGCGATCATTCCAAGGACCTCAGAGTCGAGTTTCGCCCTTGGCGTCTGCTGCGAACGGTTGAAATCGCGCCTGGCTGCGTTGCTCTGGCGATTTCTGTCTCGACGTACCGCAAGTACGCCTTCGACAAAAATCTTGTCGCGCCTTGCCAGGCACGATCTCTGCTCGTTCTCGCGACGAAAGAAGGGCGAAACTCGAGTCAGAGCTCGTCCGCGAGGCGCCCCGCGATCCGTCACCCTGCACGGTCCAAAAACCTGGAGGTCGGTATCAACCAGGACGTCTGTCAGTTTCATTACCACCCACCGAGTCGAAATTCCAGGGGGGACCCGGGAGATGGTAGGGTGAAGAGCTGCAGCCCAGGGAGGCTCCGACCATGACGAAGGACACGAGCTCAACCCAGCTCGTTGAGGCAAATCCGGGCGTCTCGTCCGAAAATAAGCAGCGGACACGGGGTCTTGCCCTCCTTTGCCCGGGTTGATAGGCTGGACTGCGTTGCGCACCTTGTCGCGGACTCTGGACCCTTAGGGCTCGCGCAAGAATAACTTCGGCATTCGGCCGCCGATCCATCAATTC
>CAYFWA010000722.1:0-3981 GCA_964346625.1 uncultured Myxococcales bacterium | reverse complement strand
GCCCCTCGCGCCCCTGACCCTCGCGTCCCCGCCCCTCGCGCCCCCGACGCACGCCCCGAAGCATTGACTTGTCGTCTTCGTTCCGCCCGTTGCGCTCTGAGACCGCCTGCGCTACACCCGGGAGCGACATGCCTGGTGAAACCATCGTCCGGTTGCTGCTTTGGGCCGTCGCCCTCAACGCCGGTTTGCTGATCCTGCTGCTTTGGCGCCGGGGGATCCAGGGGCGGGGCGGGTACGTGGCGCTGCTCGGCGCCAACCTGGTGCTCTCGGTGGCGCTGCTGGTGGCCAACCGTCACGATCACCCCCTGGCCTTCGTGGCCGTCGGCGCCTTCGCGTTCCTCGTCGTCGTCCCCATGATCCTCCGGGTGGTCACCGCCTGGGCGGTGCGCGGGGGGCGCTGGGATCTCGCCCTGTGGCTCACGGACCTGCGGCAGCTACTGCAGCCGGGCGCTGGGGTGGGCCGGGAAAAGGAGCTGCTGTCCTTTCTGCGGCAGGTGCAGGCCGGGGAGACGGGAGACATCCTCGTTCAGCTCAAGCAGCAGGCCGAGCAGACCGAGGACGACGAGCTGCGGGCCGTGTTGCAGGAGCAGGTGCTCACCCTGCTGGTGCTCGAGCGTCGCTGGGAGGAGGCCGAGCAGCACGCGCGGGAGGCAGTAACCCCGGCCATGGTGGCGGCGCGCCCGCGGCTGGGGGCGGCCCTGCTCCGGATCTACGGCGAACAGGGGGACACCGAGGCCCTGGTGCGCACCATGTCCCTGGTGGAGGGCGGCAGCGGGGCGCAGGACCCCGAGGCTGCGGAGGTGCTCGAGCACTGTCGGATCATGGTGCTGGCCTTTACCGGGCACGCCGCCGAGCTCCAGGCGCTGCTCGACCAGCGTCGGCTCCCGGCGGCCGAGCACAAGGTGTACACCTTCTGGCTCGGGGTGGCCTGGCAGCAGGCCGGCGAGCCGGAGCGGGCGCGCGAGGCCTTCGATCGCGCCGAGGCGCTGCTCGACGACGACGATCAGCGCGCCCGCGAGGCCATCGCGGCCCGGCGGGTGCGCCTCACCCAGGACCCGGGACCGGTGCGCCTGTCCGATCCGGACCAGACCGCTCGGCTGGTGGGGGCCATCCGGGAGCGGGCCGAGCGGCAGCTCGCCCAGCCGCGGATGCGTCCCAGCGTGGTGCGCCAGACCCCCGTGACCCTGGCGATGGTGATCATCAACCTGGTGATCTACGCGGTGGTGGAGTGGTTCGGCCCGGACGCCGAGCTCAACCGTCGGCTCGTGCTGGCCGGCGCCAGCCTCTCGGGAGCGGTGGACGCCGGAGAATACTGGCGGCTGGCCACGGCCATGTTCTTGCACGCCGGCTGGTTCCACCTGACGCTCAACACCTTCATGCTGTGGTTTCTGGGCCGGTTCGCCGAGCAGCTGCTCGGGTCGGTGCGCTTTTTCATCGTGTACTTTACCGCGGGGGTGGTGGGCAACACCCTGTCGCACCTGTTTCGTGAGTATCCGGTGTCGGTGGGGGCCTCGAGCTCCATCTTCGGGCTGCTGGGGGCGGCCCTGATGGTGCTGCTGCTCAGCCGCGGCCGGGTGCCCGAGAGCTGGCGGCGGTCCGTGGTGTTCGTGCTGCTGCTCATCATCGGCTTGAGCTTTCTGCCCGGCCTGGTGGACGTAAAGCAGATCGACAACTACGCTCACCTCGGCGGGCTGGCCGGCGGGGTGGTGGTTGGCTTCGCCCTGCTGCGCTTCGCCGGCCGTCCCCTGCTGGGCTGGCTCGGCCCGCTGCTGGGGTTGGCCTGCGTGGCGGCGCTGCTGTACGCCGGCTACGGGCTGCTGACCTCGGATCTCGAGCAGCTCCCCTGGTCCCACAGCGAGCGCGCCGGCGTCCGGGTGCGTCACCCGGTGACGTGGTTCGCCGTCCCCGGGGAGCGCCCGGGGCAGATCACGCTCTATCACCTGCTCGCCCAGGACCGGGTGACCTTTGATCGCGGGCAGCCCAGCGCGGAGTCGGCCGAGGTCTGGCTGCGCGGTCGCCTGCAGCACTGGCGGGCTCAGTTCGAGCAGGGGGGCCCCGGGGGACAACGATTCTCGGTCAGCGCCGTGCGGCGCAAGCGCCTGCCCGCCGCCTGGCGGGCCTTGCGGCTGGACGTGGTGGAGCCCGACGGCCGCCGCGCGGTGGTGGTGGAGGCCTACGGCGGAGGGCGGGCTTCGCGGTCGGCGCGCCCGGCGGAGGTGGCCTGGCGGGCCCGGCTCGACACGGGGCCCAAGCGCCTCGACCGGCTGCTGGGGGTGTTTTCGCGGATGCTCGGTCAGGTGCGTTCGGTGCGGTGACCCCGCGCCGAGGCTCGCTCGCACCCGAGCCCGGGAGTCGAGCCCGGGAGTCGAGCCCGGGAGCCGAGCCCGGGAGCCGAGCCCGAGCCGAGACGGCGCGGTCAGGGCGCCCGGGTGCCCGGGCACGGCCGCAGGGTCAGCGGACCGGGCAGGTAGGCGTCGCGCGGTCCCCAGCGCTGGGTGCCCAGCAGGCTGTGGGCGCTGAAGCGGTAGTAGCCCGCCGGCAGGACCTTGAAGCGGGTCTCGGAGCGGGGACCCACCCAGCCGATGAGCAGGCCGTCGGCGTAGACCAGCATGGTGCGGTGGAAGCGGTTGTTCACCTCCAGCGGCCCGCTGCGGGTCTCGCCCTTGCGTCGCGGGCGCAGGCCGCGGGTGGGACGGTGCAGCAGCCGCCGCCCCGGCTTGTAGACCAGGGGTCCGAACTCGCGGCGGTAGCCCTTGGGCGGCAGCCGCAGCAGGCGGGCGGGCACCTGCCGCGTGCGCCGCGAGCCGGCCAGCAGCCGCAGCCGCAGCCGGGGCGCGTGGAGGGTCTGGGGCGCCCCGGTGGAGGGGGTGAGCTCCAGCCACCGGGGCCAGCGGTGCTGGGCGCGGAGCTTCCCCAGGGCGGGCGAGCCGGTGGCCTGGATCATGGGCAGCAGGAAGAAATCCCAGATCAGCGCCCCGGCCTTGCCTACGTCCGCCGGCCGCGGCCGCGAGCGGCTGCGGAGGACGTAGCGCAAAGGGCGCTTGCGCCGGTGGCCGTCGTCGCGCGTGAGCACCAGCAGCCCACGCAGCCGTCGCCGGTCCTGAGAAAGCGACTGCTCGGCGAGCACCTCGAACCGCGCCACGTGGCCGGGGGGCTCGAGGGTGCCCTCGATCCACGCGCCGAGCCGGGCGGGGGTTCCCGCCCGAAAACGGCGCTGCTTGTGGTTGACCAGCACGCTGACGTTGGCCCCCGGCTTGAGCACGAGGTGCAACGGCTCGGCGGCCCCGCCGGGAACGGCCGCCTCGGGCAGCACCCACACCAGGCGTCGGGGATGCAGCAGCAGGCGGCTCTCGAGGGTAGCGCTCCGCTGAAGCTGTCGACGCAGCTTGCGCACCGCCGGGGGCTCGTGGTCCGAGACGGTGGGCGCTCGCAGCCGGAGCTGGTGGCGCAAGGTGACCTCCCAGACCCGAACCGGCCGATCCTCGGCAAAGGTGGTGTCCGCGGCGAGCTTGGCGGGCTCGGCCGCCTCGGGCTCAGGGGGGGGCTTGGTCGAGGGCTCACAACCGGCGAGCAGGCCGCCGAGCGCGAGCAGGCCGCCGAGCGCGAGCCGGCCGCCGAGCGCGAGCCGGCGGCGTGGCGGGGTCGGGATCGACGCGAAAAGATGGCGGGCAGCCGGCCCGCAGCGAGCCGGCCAGCGGCGAGCGTTACGGTCCATCCCGCACACAGTAGCCCATGCCCGGCCGTGCGTCACGCCGTTGTCATTCGGCGCCCGTTGTGAAACACTCAGGGCTCGCGCTTCGAATAAGCTCGAAGCACCGAGGGCGCCGAGGCGCAATGCTGTCAAGGAGAGAGGAGGGCGAATACATTGACGTATTTAACCGACGAGCGACGCAGACAGCATTGATGGATCGGCGCACGAATGCCGAAGTTATTCTTGCGCGAGCCCTTAGGGAGCGGGTCAAAATAAGGTCTGCAAGTCAG
>CAYFWA010000721.1:649-3982 GCA_964346625.1 uncultured Myxococcales bacterium | reverse complement strand
TTGGGGGGTGTGACGGCGGTGGGAAGCCGTGTGACGGCGGTGGGAAGCCGTGTGGGGGCGGGGTTCGTTGGGGAGGTGCTACGGAGGCGGTGGGTGGGAGGCGGTTGGGGAGTGCGCCGGCGCGCTACTTGCTGTGCTCGTCCGCCGCGCGGGCCGCCTGGAGGCGGCCCGCGCGGCGGGCGAGCACGCTGCGGGAAGAAGACTGAATTCATCCCGGGCCCGTATCCTCGCAGTCGTAGATGACCTGGAAGTCGTGCAGCACCGGGGTCTCTAGCTGGTCCACGGAGGTGAGCTCGAACTCCACCTCGATGAGCTCGGCGGGATCGGGCAGCACGGGCCCGATGGCCGGGTCCGTGAGATCCGCCGGGGAAACGTCCCAGTAGCCGAACCACTGGCCCATGGTGGCCGCCGTGTCGCCGGTGCGCACCCGCAGGCGCACGGTGGTGTTCTGCGGGGTGGTGGCGTTCCACTCCACGCCCAGCCAGTGGGTCTCCTTGGCCGGGTCGGCACAGCCCTCGAGCCGCACCCGGTAGGTGCCGCTGGGGCGGGTGAAGTTGCGCAGACCGTAGCCGGTGAAGTCCGAGTAGGTGTAGGGGTTTCTGCCCACGGGCACCGAGGTGCCGGGATCGCCGGGGGTGACCTCGTCGCCGTTGGCGTCCAGCTCCAGCTTGGTGGCCCGGGACAGGGCGTAGCTCATGCCCCAGACGTGGCCGTCGAAGTCGATGCCCACGCCGATCATGCCGGAGCCGAGGCCGCCGCCGATGAGGATCGCGCCCAGGCTGGCCGCGTCGGCCCAGGAGTGGTCCCCGTCGCCGATGGCCTGGGGCAGCCGGATGATGTAGCCGTTGTTCGAAGCCACCCAGATCCAGCCCCGCAGGTCCGCGGCGATGCCCCGGGTGTGGACCACGTTGGCGTTTTCCCCGGTGCGGATGCGGGTCCACATGCCCTGGCCCAGGGTGGAAAAGGCGGTGCGGTCGGGCCGGTAGCGAAACACGTGGTAGGTGTCCCAGCCCCCCATCCAGACGCTGCCGTCCGAGTCCACGGCCACGCCGTAGAAGTGGTTGTTGGCCGAAAAGGGCTCGCTGATGGGGCCGCCCACCTGGCTGGGGTTGGCGGTGTTGATCCAGGCCAGGCGGCCGCCAGCGTTGTGAAAGCCCCCCAGGGTCCACAGGATGCCGTTGCCGTCCACGGCGCAGCCGTAGGGGTTCACCCCCGGCGCCAGGTCCACGGTGTCCACGATGCCGCCCTGCGCGCCGTCGATCTTGTAGAAGCGGTTGTTGCCGGCGCGGTTGAAGGTGCCCACCCAGGCGTTGCCCGCGCCGCCGCTGTAGGGGTCGCCCGCGTCGAGGCACACCGAGCGCCCGAGCTCGTTGGTGCCCGCGTAGTTGGTGGTGTGCAGCACGCACTCGTCGTCGTAGCCCAGAAACTCCGGCGGGTGGCCGTTTGGGCAGCTCGTGGTGATGTCGTCCACCACCCCGTCGCCGTTGCAGTCGATCTCGATGGTGCCGCTTTGGTCGTGGTCCGCCGAGGTGTCGATGACCCCGTTGCCGTTGCGGTCCACGCAGTCCGAGAGGTTGTTGGCGATCTTGGTGGTGGAGGCCTGCCCGCCGAAGGCGCGGTTGGCCACCCAGACGTCGAAGTTGTAGTCCACCGCGGTGCGGCTGGGGTGGTTGTCCTCGATCTGGATGGGGTTGCCGGCCACGTCCAGGCACTGCCCCTGCTGGTAGGCGGAGTTGCCGAAGCAGGTCACGGTGTAGTAGCGGGCCACCTCGGTCACCGAGGCGGTGTCGATCTTGGACACCGTGCCGCGGTTGTGGCTCGCCCCGGGCCCGTACCGGTTGGCGATCCAGAGGTAGTTGAAGCTCACGTTGGTCTGGTCCAGCACGATGTCGCCGTTGGGGTCCAACCCCACGCCCTCGCCGCTCACGCCGGGCTCCTCGCCGGGCAGGGGGAAGGGATCGTTGCCGACCTCCTGGTCGCTGCAGCCGGGGGAGCAGTTGCCGCAGGCGTTTAGCACGCCCTCGTCCACGTCCCCGTCGCAGTCGTCGTCCAGGTAGTTGCACACCTCCTGGGCGCCCGGGTGCCGGTACTCGTTGGTGTCGTCGCAGTCCTCCCCGGCTGCGCACCCGTCGCCGTAGCCGTCCCCGTCCCCGTCCACGCCGTTGGGGCACTCCGGCGACGTGTTGTTGTTGTTCTGGTTGGCGTTGCCGTTTTCATTTTCGTTGGCGTTGCCGTTCTCGTTGCCGTTTTCGTTGGCGTTGGCGTTGGCGTTGGCGTTGGCGTTGTTGCCGTTGTCATCGCCGCCGCCCGGGTCCGAGCCGCACGCGGCGACGCCGAAGCCGGCGATGCCTGCCACCAGGCACAGCAGCGCCAATCGTCCACCGAGTCGTCTCGCCAGTCTCGCCCGTCTCGCCAGTCTCGCCAGTCTCGCCATGGGTCTCATCCTCTGGATCCGCGGTCTCGGGATCCGCATTGACATCCGTGACCGTGCGTCGCCTGTCGCGCGTCGGCCGGCAGGGCCGCGGGCCCACACGAACCCGCGCGAGCCCGCGCGAGCCCGCGCGGGCCCACACGAACCCACACGAACCCGACACCCTTGTAGGGTATCAGATCCTCCCGCCCCCGAAAAGCGAGCCGCTCGGCCCATGATCGCCGGGTCGCTTTCTGGTCCCCTCCCACGATGATCTTCCGCGCGCGTCCGGACCGGAGCCGGGCCCCGGCGACCGGCTCCGGCCCCGGCGACCTGCTCCGACGTCCGGCTCCGGCGACCGGCTCCGGCGACCGGCGCCTAGTCCGCGGGCTGGGTGGAGCTGCCGACTATGATGATGGATTGGCTCGGTCCTCCAACTCCTCGTGCGCGGTTTGCCATTGGTATAACCAGGGTTATACTCGAGTCATGAAGACCGCGATCTCCATTCCAGATGCGTTGTTCGAGGCGGGCGAGCAGACCGCGCGCCGGCTCGGGGTCTCTCGCAGTGAGCTCTACCAGCGCGCGCTGCGGGCGTATCTGCGGGAGCACCGCGGGGATGGCGTGACCGAGGCGCTGAACGCGGTGTACGGAGACCGAGGCGAGACCGCGCGCGTGGATCCGGTGCTGGAGGCGATCCAGCGCGCCTCCATCGCATCGGAGGACTGGCCGCAGTACGGCTCGGGCGCGGGGTCGGAAAGCGGGTCACACGAGGGAAAGGACGACGAGTCAGACGAAAGGCAGATAGACGGGCCGAAAGACGCACCAATCGACGACCCGGAAGGCGCACCGCTCGCCGGGCCGGACGACCCACCGCTCGCCGGGCCGGACGACCCACCGCTCGCCGGGCCGGACGACCCACCGCT
>CAYFWA010000721.1:0-549 GCA_964346625.1 uncultured Myxococcales bacterium | reverse complement strand
CGCCGGGCCGGACGACCCACCGGGGGACCGGTAGTGCGGCGGGGAGAGATCTGGTGGGCGAGCCTGGGCTCGCCTCGTGGCTCGGAGCCCGGCTACCGGCGCCCCGTGGTGGTCATCCAGGCGGACGCCTTCAACCGCAGCCGGCTCCAGACCGTGATCGTCGCGGCCATCACGTCCCAGGAGCGGCTGCGGAGGGCCCCCGGCAACGTCCCGCTCACCCGGCGCCACAGTGGGCTGACCCGAGATTCGGTGATCAACGTCTCCCAGCTCCTGACGGTGGATCGTTCTTTTCTCACCGAACGCGTGGGACGGCTGCCCGCCCGGCAACAGGCCGCCCTCGAAGAGGGTCTGCGGTTGGTGCTTGAGCTGTGATCCAAGGGCCACGCGAGCACGGTGCGGTTCCGTATGGTGCAAGCCCGGGTGCTCCTCGCAGATCACGGGGGCATAGGCCTCCCAAGCTGCTCTGCTAAAAAAGACCTTGACCCCCCCCCCCCCCCCCCCCCCCCCAAATATTTTTTCCCCCCAGATCTTTTTCTCCGGTGCGCCCGC
>CAYFWA010000720.1:0-3990 GCA_964346625.1 uncultured Myxococcales bacterium | reverse complement strand
CGCCTGGGGGACCCGGCCCCCGGAGCCGGCCCCCGGAGCCGGACGCCGGAGCCGGACGCCGGAGCCGGACGCCGGAGCCGGACGCCGGAGCCGGCCCCCGGAAGCGGCCCCCGGAAGCGGCCCCCGGAAGCGGCCCCCGGAACTGCGAAAAAGTTGGGGGCCTGGCTCAGTGAGCGATCCTGGAACGCCGCGTAGTTGTGTTGACTCCCAAGTGATTCCGCGGTAATTGGTATCGGCTCCGGTCCTTGGATCCGCTCCGAGGAACCGCTTCGAGGACCACTTCCGAGGATCACCTTGGCTTCCGATACCTTCCAGCACCCCAAGCGCCGCCAGCGTCGCTTGCTCATCGTCCGCATCCTGTTTTATGGGAGCGTGTCGTGTCTGGGGGTCTGGATCCTGGCCTCCGTGGTCTACCAGCTCACCGCGTCCCACGCGCCGCTGCGCGACAGCCGGCCCATCTCCAAGAGCGCCGACGATCCCCAGGAGATCTTCCGCTGCTATTTCGACACCCTTTTGCTTTTCAACGCCCTGATGTCCGACTTTGGCCGGATCCCGTCCACCACCCGCTGCCAATCGCACTCGGTGAAGGCCCGTTGGAAGCCCGCATATGCCTGGGACACCCATCCCTGGACCGTCGCGCACAAACGGAGCCAAAACAGCATCCGAGATCTGGGAGTCTGGCGCTATCGACGCTATGTGGTCTGGTCCCGCTGCCGGCTGAACGACGCCAATGTGCTCGAGCGCAACCCGGTGCTGGCCCAGCTCGCCCAGGTCCATGTCACGTTGGATGAGCTCCGGAGGGCCTTGACTCAGCAAGTCAAGGAGTTCAATGCGACCGCCAAACCCCTGGTGGCGCGAATCCGAAAGAGGATGAAGAAGGCGTCCGGTGACCTGGACCGGCCCCGGCGGCGACTCCGGCGCGAACGAAAGCTCAGTATATATCGGCTGCGAACCTGGGGGTTTCGGGTTCCCGAGCAGCAGACCTGTCCCGTCGGATTCTGAAAGGAGAGTTCATGCAGACTGACCACGACCCGCCCACCGATGGCCGAGACGACGACGAGCAACCCGCGGACCGGCAGAGCGAGCAGGAGGCAGCAGATCGCGAGGCCAGGGAGACCACGGAAAATCTGCCGGATGAGGGAGCCGGAACAGGCGAAGCGGGGGAGGAAGCCGCAGCAGAGACCTCGTCGGAGACCGCCGCCCCGGAGACCGCCGCCCCGGAGACCGCCGCGCCTCAGCACGAGTGGGAGGAGCTGGGGATTCCCGACAAGCTCGTCTCCGTGTTGAAGGAGCTCGGTTTCGCGCATCCAATGGATGTCCAGTGGCAGACCCTGCCCCTCGTACGCGAAGGCCAGGATCTGATGGTCCAGTCGCGCACTGGAAGCGGCAAGACCGCGGCCTTCGGGATCCCGCTGGTGATGCGGATGCAAGAGCGCGAGGAACGCTCTCCCGCCGTACTGGGCTTGATGCCCACCCGCGAGCTCGCCATCCAGGTGGCCGACGAGATCACCCGCATCGCGGAAGGATCCGGCGTCGAGGTGTGCGCGCTCTACGGAGGCGCGGCCATTGGCCCCCAGATCCGCAAGCTGGAGGAGGGCGTGCAGATTGTGTGTGGCACGCCGGGGCGCACCCTGGACCACATCCGGCGGGGCACCCTGAAGGTGGACGACATCACCACCCTGATCCTCGATGAAGCCGACGAGATGCTGTCCATGGGCTTTTACGAGGAGCTGTCGGCCATCATCTCGCGGCTTCCCAATCGCCAGCAGACGCTGCTCTACTCGGCGACCATTCCGGACGAGGTTCAGCGCCTCGCGAACAAGTACCTCGAGGATCCCGAGCGGCTCCTTTTGTCCGAGGACTTCGTGGGCGTCAAGGAGATCGACCATGTCTACTACATGGTGTCCGGGATGGCCCGCCCCCGGGATCTCCTGCGCTTGCTCGAGGTGGAGAAGGTGGAGTCTGCCATCGTGTTCTGCAACACGCGTGAGGAGACCGCCCACCTGGCACGCTATCTCCAGGATGTCGGGGTGAAGGCCGAGGCCATCTCCTCCGATTTTTCACAGGTGGAGCGCGAGCGCTCCATGCAACGCATGCGGGACAAGGAGACCCGGATCCTCGTGGCCACGGACATCGCGGCCCGGGGGATCGACATCGCCGAGCTGTCCCACGTCATCAACTACAGCTTCCCCGTCAACGCGGACATCTACATCCACCGTACGGGCCGAACGGGTCGCGCCGGAAAGTCCGGAGTCGCCATCTCGCTCATCTCTCCCCAGGAGCTGGGTGACTTCTACTACATGAAGCTCACCCACGACATCGTGCCCGAAGAGCGCTTTCTCCCCACGCGCGCCGAGCTCGCGGCACGGCGGGAAGGCGAGCGGTTCGCCGCGCTCACCACGGAGATCGACGAGCGCGACGAGGCCGTGGAGCCGGAGTTTCTCTCCCTGGCACGCCGGATCTGGCACAGCCTGCGGGGGGAAGAGATCGTGGCCTTGCTGCTGCAAGAGCATTTCGAGAAACCCCGTCGAGCACCAAGCCGCCCCCGCCGGCGAGCGGCCGAGGACGAGGAGCGGGAGCGCCCACCACGCCGGGACCGGCGCCCCTCCCGCTCGGATCGCGGCGGGCGCTCGGATCGCGGCGGACGTGCGGATCGCGGCGGACGCTCGGATCGCGGCGGACGCTCGGATCGCGGCGGGCGCTCGGATCGCGGCGGACGCTCGGATCGCGGCGGACGCTCGGATCGCGGCGGACGCTCGGATCGCGACGGGCGCTCGGATCGCGACGGGCGCCCAGAGGAAGGCACCAAGCTCTACCTCAACATCGGAAGAAATTCGGGGGTCCGACCATCGAGCTTGATCCAGTTTCTCGTAGAAAACTCGGGCATCGAGCGTTCGGACGTGCACCGCATCCAGATTCGCGACAAGTTCAGCTTCGTGAATGTCAACAGCAAGCTTGCCGAAGAGGTGGTGTCCAAGGCTGACGGGAAGCAGCTCGGTGACAAGGATGTCACCGTGGAGCTCGCTCGCTCCTAGCCGTTGTTGCTCTAGCTCTCTTTGCGATAACGCCCGCCCCTCTCTCGCTCGTACTATTGCCAAAAAACGGGCTACCGTCCCCCAAGGGCTACCATGGATGCTTGAGGTCCGAGTCCATGGGACGAGGGCGCATGGCATCCCGCGGTGGTGTCCGCCGCCTGGGACGGGGATCGGGATCGGGCCGGCGGTGGTCGGCCCGGGGAGGCGCCCGCCGCATGGGGCGGGGGCGCGTGCGTCGAGCGCTGTCCCGGGGGGCATCTGCGCGGGCGCGGACCCGGACGGTGCCCCGGCCCCTTCGCAGGATTCGATCCCAGCTCTGATTGGCGTCCGGGGCGAATCGGATCTCCAACGAGCGATACCCGCGCTTGCGAATGGTGAGCGTTCGCTGCTGCTGGCTGTAGGGCACGCGGTGGCGCCGCAAGGGCGTGCGTCCGATCTCGTCGCCGTCGAGCAGGACCCGGGCGCCAGGGGGTTGGGTGCGGATCTCGAGACGGACGGTGCGCGGGGGGGGCGCGGGGACCCGGTCGCGAACCCGCGGGTCCGCGGGTCGGGGCCGTGCGTCCGGCGCTGGAGTCGACGGTCGCGCGGGGGGACCGCCAGCGGCGCTCCCTCGTCGCGCCTCCTCGCCACCCTCTCCCCCCTGCCCCATGACAAAGAAGGCCCCGGCCCCCACGGTCCCCACCACCAGCGCGATCACCACCCCCAGGATCCAGCGCCGGGATCCGGCGCGCGCCTCCGCCTCCGACGGCGTCGGCGCGGCGACCATCCTCGTCGGAAACGAATCCTCTCCAGTCGAGCCCCCTGGGTCTCCATCGTCACGCAAGGCTTGGGAGACGGCCTTCGACACGGACGGCTCCGGGGCCTCCACGGCCTGCGAAACCGGGTCGTCCGTGGAATCCAGCGCACCGGTGCGCCCGGAGACGGCTTCCAGGGAATCGGCGAAGGACGCCATGTC
>CAYFWA010000719.1:0-3991 GCA_964346625.1 uncultured Myxococcales bacterium | reverse complement strand
AGCCGGGATGGATCGGCGGCCTGAACGATCAGATAATTCGTGATCGGGGCCTGAGGTCCCGACGCAACCGTTGCCGTCCACCGCAGCCTGATGCGCCACCGCAGCCTGATGCGGGAGTCCGGGGCTCGGTCGGGGATTATATCGCCGGTTCGAGCGTTGATCGCACGGCCAGCGCGGGGATGGGTCTGAGTCGCGGGGGGGGGATCGGATCGGTCACGGCGCGGGTGTGTCGTGATCGGCCGCGGTGAGCACCCGGGCGCGGATTCCGTAGACGCCCTGGGGCGCCTCGTGCCAGGTCACCACGTAGCGGTCGTCGCCGCCCGCCACGGAGGGTAGGTACTGGTTGCCGTCGCCGGAGGCCGAGGCCATGGCCTCCTCGGTATCCACCGCGAAGCCCTCGGCGTAGGCGCGGCGGTACACCCCCTCGCCGTCACCGTCCTGGGCGAAGCTCTGCCACACGGCCACGAAGCCGTCGCCGAGGGGGGCGAGCCGCACCGCGAGCTGCCGCTGGGTGTCGGTGTACTCGTTGAGCTGGAACTCCGGGCTGCCGACGCCCTCGGCGTCGAAGCGGCGGGCCCAGACCGCGGCGCTGCGATCCCCGTTGCGCTGGAAGCCCACCACGAAGCCGCCGTCGGGCATCATCACCACGCTGGGGGTGTAGGGCAGGGTCTCTTTCAACTCGTTGATCCGGAACTCCGGACCTTCGGGCGTTCCATCGGCAGCGAACCGCTGACCGTAGAGCCCTTCGCAGTCTCACGTGGATTCCTGACCCGGCCCCCAGGCGATGAGGATTTGGCCGTCGTCGGCCAGGCCCACGGAGACGTCCTCCTGGTCGCCCTCCCACGCGGTGTTTACCTGGAAGGCCTCGGCGTCGAGGAGCTGTCCGGTGGAGTCTCCGCGCCGGGCGTAGACCCCCTTGAGATCGCCGTCCTGCTCGTCCGAGGCCCAGGCCACCACCATCGCTCCGCTTTCGTTGAGGTCCACCACCGGCTCGGATTGCCAGTTTTCGGCCCAGGTGTTCAGTTGTACGTCGCCGGTCACCGCGTTGCCCTCGGGATCGAAGGCGCGCATCCAGACCCGCTCGTTGCCGGGCTCGTCGGGGTGATTCTGCCAGACCACCACGAAGTTGCCGGCGCCGTCCATGTCCACTCGGGGAAGCTGCTGGTTGCCGGTGGAGTCCTCGTTTACCCGGAAGGCCGGCCCCACTGCTTCGCCGTTCGGTCGAGCCACGTTGGCCCAGATGTCCTCGTCGCCGTCATGTTGAGCGCGCCAGACCAGCACGTAGCGGCCGGCCCGGTTCATGGCCGCGTCCGGATGCATGGAGCTGTCCGAGTCGCTGTCGGCGGGGGTGTGCTCCTGCCAGGTGCACAGGCTCGTGCAGGAGCCCCCCGCGGCGGGATCGCTCGCCGCCGGAACGTCGCACAGCTCGGCGCCCTCCACCTCGCCGTTGCCACACTCGGCGCCGGCCGTGTCCCCGCAGCCGGCCCCGGTGAGGCCCGAGGCGATGAGCGCCCCGACGACAAAGGCCAAGGGCCGCCAGGGCCCGGAGATGTTCATGATCGCTGCCTCCTTGGGTTGGGGACGAGGTGGCGCGTGCCCCCGCGGCTTCGCATGACGCGACAGATGGGATGGCGCCGGACGCCACTCGATGCCTGCGGTTCATCGTTGACCGAGCCCATAGGCAAAGTCAAGGAGCCCCGGCCTCTACGTCCGCGCCGCGACCTCCGCGCTGCGGCCTCCGCGCCGCGGCCTCCGCGCTGCGGCCTCCGCGCCGCGGCCTCCGCGCTGCGGCCTCCGCGCTGCGCTGTACCCAGGGTCCCGGCATTGTCGGAGGATGGCACAAGATGTAGAGGCCGGGGCGGCGGCGGCGCACCAGATGTCGTGCTGGCCGGAGACTTTGTCCGTTGCCCTGTGCGCTGTACCACTGCATCTGGATGTTTTGCTCCGAACATGTTATTTCTTGAGATTACGCGAAGAACCTATGGTCATCTGAGTTACGGGAGATATTGAAAATGCATCAACGCTTTCATCGATGGTTCCGTGGGGTCTCCCTCGTCTCACTTGCGGCCCTGTTTTTGTTGGGTTGCGGCGACGACGCGCCGGGGGGCGGAAACAACACCAACGAAAACGGCAACTACAACCAGAACTGCCCGCCCCAGATGGCCATCCAGGGCGCGGCGCAGCTCAACCTGATGGTGGACGCGCAGGCCGATCTCACCGTGCAGGTCACCGACTGCAACGCCGATCCCATCACCGGCGCGGTGGTGGCCTTCGAGATCGGAGGCGACGACGGCGGGGCGAGCCTGAGCGTGCTGTCGGCGGTGACCGGAAGCGACGGGCTCGCCTCGGTCACCCTCACCGCCGGCAGCGACAACGCCACCTTCGAGGTCACCGCCACCACGCCCGGCGCCGACAGCGTTACCTGGGCGATCACCGTCACCAGCGACCCCATCGGGCTCATCGTGGTGAACATGTCCTACAGCGGGGACAAGGTCTTCGACACCTACGAGTCGTATCTGTTCCAAAACAGCGCCTGCGGCGGGCTCGACCCCTTCGACATCCAGGGCGCGGTGATGGGCGCCGCCCCGGTGAACGTGATCTCGGCGCACCCGCAGTTCCCGGGCGTACCCGAGGGGACCAACTACTCGGTGGGCGTGGTGGCGTCGTTCAATGGCGAGACCCTGGGCTGGGGCTGCGTGGACGCGCTCACCGTGACCCCAGGGCAGGTCACCGAGGCCGACGTCACCATCGATGATATTCCGGTGAACTTCAACGGTCTGTACTACTTGGACAACCACTTCGACCTCACGGGCGCCCTGCCGCCCTCGGTCGCCACCATCCTCCAGATCTTCGACGAGATGACCGACGACCACGAGCTCGACGGGGACGCCGCCACCAACCAGTGGGGCCTGGACCCGTCGGCATTTCTGCTGGATTTCGTGTTTCGCCAGTTCTGCTGCTGGTCGGCCGAGGACACGGATCCCAACACCCAGGGCATCCAGGCCGACTGGAGCTCCTGCAGCGCGCAGTCTTACAAGCACGACTACGGAGACCTGCAGGTGCTCTACCAGCAGGACTTCCAGAACTGGGAGGGCGCCCAACCCGTGGCCTGGGGCATGTGCGGCGTGCTGGATCAGAGCTACCAGGGCATGGACGCCCACAAGTACGCCCAGGACTACGTGCAGGGCTACATCGACCAGTACGTGCCGGACTTCATCATGAACCTGCTGCAGATCATCGGGGACCTGTCGCGCGTGTTCACCCAGATGAACATCCTGTCCGAGCTGACGGTGGACGACATCGACATCAGCAAGGAGGGCAACTTTACCCACGAGCTCAAGACCCTCGTCATCGAGCTGCACGACCTGGACGGTCAACTCCAGACCTACCACGTGGACTTGGCCGCGGCCCAGGCGGTGCCGGTGCAGTCCTACGCGGGCTCCACCACGGCCACCGACACCACGCTGAACATCCCGCCCCACGAGTTCGAGCTCAAGTTCGGCAAGCTGCTGCAGTACGTGTACCTGAACTACCTGCTGCCCCTGTTCGGCGTCACCAACACGGGGGATCTGCTGGCCCTGTGGATCGACTGCACCAACGACGTGGGGCCCTGGCTGTTTGACGTGGTGGACAACCTGCTGGGGAACCTCAACCCCATCACCGAGCAGGACATGATCAACTACTGCGATCAGGGCCTGCAGGCCGCGGGCAACTACGTGGACACCAGCATCGACGACTGGATCGACGTCACCGCCACCTTCGAGCTCCAGGGCACCTGTGAGGCCGGGGACCTGGACGAAAACCGCACCGCCATCACCCTGGTCAACGGCCAGTGGGACGGCACCATCACCGAGGGGGGCTTCAACGCCAACTTCACCGGCACCTTCACCGGTGACAAGAACGCCCCGTAGGGCCGCGTTCCCTCCTGCCGCCCGTCGCATCCCCAGTCTCCGCATCCTCAGCCCCCGCATCCCCAACCCCCGCATAACCC
>CAYFWA010000718.1:0-3998 GCA_964346625.1 uncultured Myxococcales bacterium | reverse complement strand
GCCCACCCCCCGCGGGCCGCCCCGTCCCCGCGTCGGGGGCCGTTGGCCAGGCGGCTGCGCCGGGCCCTGCGCGAGAACCTGCGCCAGTACCGGCGCCGGCTGCGGCGCTGCCACGAGCTGGCCATGGCCCAGGACTTTCGGGTGGGAGGCCTGCTGCACCTGGTGCTCGCGGTGGGCCCGGCCGGCCCCGTCACCGACGTGCGCGTGCGCGAAAACGCCTCGGGCTCCAAGCTGCTTTCGCGCTGCGTGACCCACGTTTTGCAGGGCTTCGTGTTCCCGGCCTCCGACCAGGCCCACCGCGTGCCCGTGAAGCTGCGCTTCGGCCGCCCCCGGGCCAAGTACACCGTGCGGCTCGACGACGTGCCGGCTCGGCGGCTGCGCGGGGCCAGGGTCACCGCCAAGGACCTGCTCACCCCGCGCAGCGTCTCCGGCCGTCGGCTCGCCCTGTCGGTGGTCCGCTGGGAGCCCGGCGCCGCCCTGCTGCTGCCCGGCTTCACGGGCGCGCTGGGCGTGTACGTGCTGCAGGGCGGCTTGCGGGTGCGAGGCGCCAGCGCCGGCGGGGAGCCCGCCTCCCGCCGCCGGCCCGCTGCCCGCCGCCGGCCCGCTGCCCGTCGCCGGCCCGCCCGCGCTCGGGCCTCGGGCCGCGCCCTGACGGCCCGCCGCGGGGTCACCCTCCTGGGACGGGGCCAGCCGCTGCGGCTGGCCAACCCGGGCGGCCAGCGCAGCGCGGCGGTGCTGTTTTTCGCGCCGGCGGCCGCGCAGGCGAAGCTGCTGGGGCGCCCCCCCGCTCGCCGTCCCGCCCCCGCTCGCCGCTCCGCGGTTTCGGCGCGTCGTTTCAGGCCGCGGCTGGCCCGCTGGCTCCCCGGCCCCGCGCGGGTGGTGGACGCCGACACCACCGTGCGGGGCCAGCGCGCCCCCCGCCCGACGGCCGTGATCGTGCGGCCGGGCCGCCGGGCGGTGATCAACCCCACCGCCGGGCCGGCGCACCACGCCCTGCTGGTGACCGCCGGCGCGCTGTGGATCACCGTGCGAGGGGTCCGGCTGCCCGCCGAGGCCGGCATGGCGGTCTACGTCCCCGGCGGGACCAATGCCGTGGCGACCCCGGCGGTGCGCCGCCCCGCGCGGTTCGTGCTGATGCCCTGGTCCGGCCAGGGGCGCTGGAGCGCCCAGACGTCTCATCGGCTGGTCCGATTCGAAAAGGCTTCCTGGCCGCCGCCCGCGCGTCGCCCGGGCCGCCGTCCCGGCCGCCGTCCCGGCCGCCGTCCCGGCCCGGGCCTCCGGATCCCGGGCGCTCCCTGATCAACGATCAAGCCCTCGAAATCCGCAGAGAAAAACATCGTTCCCTGCGGGTTCCCCTCAGCGGCCCGAACGGGCTCGGTAGGGCTCGCCGTGTGGTTACGTCTTGACACTTGACACTAGACAAACGTCTCGACCCCAACCAAGATGGATAAGTCGAATCACCAGCGCTACGGATACGCCTCATGCCCCGACTCCCCCGGCTCCCCCGGCTCCCCCGACTCCCCGTCGCCCCGACCCTCCTCGGCCTGCTCGCGGTGCTGTGGCTCGGTCAGCCCGGCTGTCAGGACGCGCCCGCCACCGCCGCGCAGCAACCAGAGGCGCTGCGAGGGGCCGGTTCCGATGGCGCCGGTTCCGATGGCGCCGGCTCCCTCGAGCCAATCGGCGCCGCGACCACTGCGCGGGTCGCCGCCTCACGGGCCGGGGGCTACGATCGCCACTACCACCACCACCCCTGGGGCACCTGCGTCACGGTCACCCCGCCGCCGCCGCCCTGGGCCCTGCGCCCCGACGGGACCCTCAAGGACCCCTCGGAGATCCACCGCCCCAAGGACGGCAACGAGCAGATCCTGTATCTGAACTTCGAGGGGCCCCACATGGTCCCCGGCCACGACGACCCCGAAAAGAACCAGTCGGGGATCCCCTACAGCGAGGTGGACATCCCGGTGTTCGACGACGAGCCCTTTCGCACCGACGTGCTCGACACCCGCACCAAGGTGATCGACGCCATCGTGCGATGGGTCACCTACTTTTACGCCCACATGCAGGTGGAGGTCACCGCGACCCGGCCTCCCGAGGGCTGGCCGTACTCCATGATGGTCATCGGCGGCAGCCCCCAGGACCTGGGGGAGCAGACGGGAGTGCTGGGCATCGCCACCTTCGACTGCTACCAGGATCAGCGCAACGTGGGCTTCATCTTCTCCGAGGACCACGGCTCGCGGCTCGAGACCCTGGTGCTCACCATCGTCCATGAGGCCGGGCACACCTTCGGGCTCGCCCACATCAACGACGACCAGGCCATCATGTACCCGGCCAACCCGGGGGGCGACGCCTACTGGGGCACCGGGAGCACCACCGACTCCTACGCCTGCGACGGCTCCACCTCCCAGGACAGCTTCGCCGTGCTGCAGGAGATGCTCGGGGTGCGCGAGGACACGGTGCCGCCCTGGCTGGAGCTCAAGACCCCGGGCGACGGCGCGCTGGTGCCCGCCTCGCTGCCGGCCCTGGTGCACGGCACCGACAACGTGCTGCTTTACTCGGTGGAGCTTTTTCTCGACGGTGAGTCGGTGGGCTCCGAGACCCTGCCCGAGTTCGCCTTCCAGCTCTCCGAGCTCACCGACGGCCCCCACGAGCTGTACGCCGTGGGCGAGGACGTCCACGGCAACACCGCCGAGTCGGCCCTGGTGCAGGTGGAGGTGGAGGGCGAGTGCGCCGCCGTGGCTGGCTGCGAGGACGGCCTGGGCGCCATCGGGGACCTGTGCGAGTCCGGCGACCAGTGCCAAAGCGGCGTGTGCGCCCAGACCCCCGAGGGCCAGGCCGTCTGCTCGCGTCCCTGCAGCAGCGACTCGCCCTGCCCGCTGGGCACGAGCTGCGTGGAAGGCGAGCCCCCCGCCGACCCCGACTCCACCGAGCCCACCCCGGCCTGGTGCGCTGTGGGCTCCCCCCCGGTGATCGTGCTGCAGGTGGGCGCCGACGGCGACCGGCTGTCGGGCTGCGCCACCGCCGCCCCCGCCACCGGCCCGGGCTCGGGTTTCGGCTCCGCCGGCGGCCCCGCCGACGCCGGGCTCCCCCTGGCGCTGCTCGGCCTGCTCGCGCTGCTCGCCCGCCTGCGCCGCGCCCGCGGCTGACGCCTGCACCGCACCCGCGGCTGACGCCTGCGCCGCACCGCTGTCCGCGCCCGTCCGCCCTCCCCCGCCACGCCCGCGGCTGACGCCTGCGCTGCGCCCGCGGCTGACGCCTGCGCCGCGCCTCTGTACGCGCCGGCCTTTTTCGTCATGTTCGCTTGTTCGCCGGCAGCATTGACAACCGGTCTGCCCGCAAGTCACGATTCCTTCGTAGCGAAACGCGATCACGAATGAGGTGTCCAGTTCAGGGCGCCGAGCCGCCCGGCCCCCCCGGGGCGAGGCTGGGGCAGAGGTGAGCCATGGGATTGCACTTCGAAGAGACGATGTCCGGCACGGTGCGCCTACCCGAGGGCGAGCGGCGCTTTTCGTTTTCCGCCAGCGCCGACAGCGATACCGCCTTCGCCTTCGGCGGCCGGGCGCCCATGCGGCTGAGCGGCACGGCCACCCTGGAGGGGGTGGTCACCGACGCACCGCTGCTCGAGGGCAGCTCGCTGGACATCGGGATCCCCCTGCACGACTACCTGCGCTACCAGGTGACCTTCGAGGACGCCGAGGGCCGGCGCTACCGGTTCTTCGGGCAAAAGACCGTCCGGCTGCTGCGCCTGCCCCAGACCATGACCACGCTGCACGGGCAGCTTTTTCGCGACGGCGCCGAGCTCGGCCCGGCCACGCTCACCTTCGACTTCGAGGACCTGCCGCGGTTCCTCTCCACCTGGCGCCCCTGGGCCCGGTAGCCTGAGCCCGGTAGCCTGGGCCCGACCGCGCTCGAGCGACCCGACCCCGTTCCCCTCAGACCCGCGCCCGGCCCCGGCCGGCGGAGCCGGCCCCCCCCCCGGAGCCGGGCGCGGGTCTGAGGGG
>CAYFWA010000717.1:0-4001 GCA_964346625.1 uncultured Myxococcales bacterium | reverse complement strand
CAGTTCAGGGCGCCGAGGCGCCCGGCTGGCAAGGCGCGAAGAGGGCGAATATTGCAAGATATTCAACCGATGAGCCGCTGGTGACTGGATCATTTTAGCTTGCTGGAATGATCCAGTCCAGACCCGCGAGCGAAGCGAGCTCACGCAGCCAGCCGGGATGGATCGGCGGCCTGAACGATCAGGTTATTCGTGATCTGGGCCTTAGCGACGAGAGGATCATCTGCGCCCGCACAATCTGCGCCCGCACACCGCCGCGCCGTGATGGTGGGCGGACGCCTACGAGAACCTACGCATCCCCTTCCTTTTTAGAGACCTCGTCCGCGATTAGCGGCACGAAGCGCACCGGATCCAGCAGCCGGTGCTCGAACTCCCCGTCGGCTTGGCGCTGCACCTGCACGAGCTGCTGCTGGTCGGGCCCCAGCACCAGGGGGGCCACCAGGCGTCCGGCCGGCGCGAGCTGCGACAGCAGCGGTGGTGGGAGCTCGGTGGCGGCCGCGGAGATCAGGATGCCGTCGTAGGGGGCGGCCTCGGGCCAGCCCCGGGACCCATCCCCTACCCGCAGCCGGACGTTTTTGTATTTCAGCTCGGTCAGGCGCTGCTCGGCGTTACGGGCCAGAGGCTCTTCGCGCTCCACCACCCACACCTCCTTCACGATCCGGGACAGCACCGCCGCGGCGTAGCCCGAGCCGCCGCCGATCTCGAGGACGCGATGATCCTCGCGGGGCTCGAGGGCCTGGATCATCTTCGCCACGATGTAGGGCTGGGAGATGGTCTGACCCTGCCCGATGGGCAGGGGGCGGTCCTGGTAGGCCGCGTCGATGAGGGCGCGCGGCACGAAGTGCTCGCGGGGGACCATCTCCATTGCACCCAACACCTGGGGGTCGCGGATATCGCGGGTGGTGAGCTGCCGCATCACCATGTCCAGCCGGGCTGTGCGGAAGTTTTTCTGGGCCATCGGTACTCTGCTCCTGTGACGTCGGTGGCGGCGGAACGAAACGCAGCGGGGGGCGGCGCCGGCGCCGCCGGCGCCGACATCTCGATGGTTGATCGGTCTTGCAATCATTCCTGCAAAACCAATTCCAGCCAGCGGTTCTGGGCTGTCTGCCGGTCGCGCCGTCGCTGCTGGGATCTCGGGGTTCCACGTCGCAGGGACACAGAGACGGAAACGTCCCATGGATGGCGTGCAACCAGGCGAATGGGACTGGCATGCATTTCGCAACATCGAGGGGTTCGGTCGCGAGGTGTTTGCGCGACCCACCCTCACCCACGAAAGGAGGAAACGTCATGACCCGACAGATGGAGCGACGACGAAGAAGAGGACTCGGACGCCGGCCGCGCTGGATGCAGCAAGGGGGGCTCCCGGAGCCCTTCGGCGACATCTTCATGGATCGCATGTACCCCTTCGGGCCCCTGGCGGGCTTCGAAGAGGAGGGCTTTCAGCCCAGCGTCGATCTGCGCAAGGCCAACGGCGGCTACGAGCTCACCGCCGAGCTGCCGGGGGTGGACAAGGACAACATCAACGTCGAGGTGGAAAACAACGCCATCACCATCTCCGGCGAGAAGAACATCCACCGCGAAGATACCGAGGAGGGGCAGTACTACGTGCAGGAGTCGGGATATGGCTTCTTCGCGCGCACCATCCCGCTGCCCGCCGAGGTGGACGAGTCCAAGGCCGAGGCGAACTACTCCGACGGGGTGCTCAAGGTGACCCTGCCCGAGCGCGAGACCGCCCGGCAGAACCGGATCGAGGTGAAGTAGCGTCGTCTGGCGTCGCGAGGGGGGAAACCCGGGGGCAGGGCCCGGCGACGCCCGGCGCCTGGCTCCGGTTCCCCCGATTTTCGGCGCTCGGGCCGTGACCCGGCGTACCGGGCGAAGCCCGGATCAACCCCAGCGAAAAGAGGGGCCCATGTCCGCCCATCACTCCGAACCCACCGAGGGAGCCGACCGCAGCCCTCCGCGAAAGTGGACCCTGCCTCTCCAGGATTATCAGCCCGCCCCACAGCCGCTGGAGGCCACACCCCTGGCGCTGGTGGGCGAAGCGCGGCGGCTCGCCGACGATCTGTGCCGTCACTGGGAGGAGACGGGTGAGAAACCCTGCGTCCAGGACGTGGCGGGGTGGCTACCCGAGACCGTGGTGAGCGATCTGTGGTCCCTGGCGAACGCCGTGGAGGAGGCCTGGCGCGCCACCCTCGACCATCAGCAAGATGATCCGAAAACCAGCGAGCGGGGCTCCATCCAGGCGTTGGTGGACCACGCTCAGCGCCTGCTGCGTCGGATACAGCGGGTGCTCGAGGAGCGCTTTTCGCATGTGGCGCCGCTGGATCCCGCGCTGCTGGAGCCCCACGCAGAGGCGCCCTGGGACAACCACCAGCTCGGCGAGCTGGTAGACGCGCTGCAGGATCACCTGCGGATGGCCGAGACCTTCAACGACGAGCTGAGCGAGCAGGAGCGGCTCGGACCCCACTGGTTGGAGGAGGGCCGCGAGATCGTGGATCTGCTCATGCGGGAGATCCGCCCCGAGCCGGGCCGACCGCGCGGCGAGCGGCGGGCCAACCGTCTGCAGACCCTGGCGGTGCGGTTGCAGTCGCTGATCCTGCTGGCCCGTCAGGCGGCCAGCGACTACTCGGTGGAGGTGGGGTTCGCTCCGCAGACCGAGCCCAGCGAGGGGGGGGGCGATGCCGGCGCCGGTCCCGGCGAAGGCCATCCACGGTGAGAACGCGGCCATGAGCACGCACGCGCGTCAGGGCGAGAGCCTCGAGGTAGACGGCCATGAGGTGCGGCTCTCCAAGCCGGACAAGGTGCTTTTTCCCCAGGCCCGACTCACCAAGAAAGACCTGGTGCGCCACTATCGGCGGATGGCGGAGATCATGCTGCCCCACCTGCGAGGTCGCCCCCTGTCGCTGCAGCGCTTCCCCGATGGCCTCTCCGGTTCGGGTTTTTACCAAAAAGAGGTCCCCAGCTACTTCCCGGAGTGGATCCAGCGGGCCGAGCTCCAGGTCAAGCAAGACGGGCGGCGTCAGTCGCAGGTGGTGGCTTCCAACACGGCCACCTTGGTGTATCTGGCCAACCAGGCCTGCATCACGCCCCACCCCTGGCTTTCGCGCGCCGACCGGCCGCATCAACCCGATCGGCTCCTTTTCGATCTGGATCCGCCGAAGGGTTCGGAGGGCTCCCGAAAGGGGCAAAAGGGCGGCGCAAAGCGGGGTGCGGCCGAGTTCGAGCGCGTGCGGCGCGCAGCGCTCGATCTGCACGACGCGCTTCGGGAAAAGGGGCTGGCCTCCTTCGTCATGACCACGGGCTCGCGGGGTCTCCATGTGATGGTCCCCTTGCGGAGGGGGCCGGGGTTCGATGAGGTGCGCGACTTCGCCCGCGGCCTCGCCGAACAGCTCAGGGCGCAGCGGCCTTCGCAATACAGCACCGCCCCACGCATCGCGGATCGGAAAGGAAGGCTGTATCTGGACACCACGCGCAACGCCTATGGCCAGACCGGAGTGGCGCCCTACGCGGTGCGCGCGCGGCCGGGCGCGCCGGTGGCCACTCCCCTGGATTGGTCCGAGCTACAGCAGTCCCGGGTCCATCCGCGGCGCTACGGCCTGCGCAACATCGGGCGGCGGCTCGGGCAGAAGGCCGACCCGTGGCGGGACATCGAGGAGCACGCCGCGAAGCTGCCGTCTTGAGCGGCCCCCACTCCCCTGGAACGTGGACGCACATGGTCTTGGTGCGGTGCGTGAACGAAGCGCTGATGCTGACCGCGATTAACGCGCGGGCGTGACCGCCAGGGCTGGGGGACTGAGCAGGGCCTCGATGATCATCTCGGTGGCCTCGTCTTCGGACAGCCCCCGGGACATGAGGGTCTCGAGCTGGTGCTGGTCCACGCTGCCCAGGGCGGCCTCGTGGGTGACGTGGGCGCGCGGGTCACGGACCTCCACTTCGGGAATGGCCCGGGCCACGGCCCGGTCTTGGACGATCTCCTTGCAGTCCACGTGGCCCCGGGCGCCCGG
>CAYFWA010000716.1:1808-4007 GCA_964346625.1 uncultured Myxococcales bacterium | reverse complement strand
CAGAATTGATGGATCGGCGGCCGAATGCCGAAGTTATTCTTGCGCGAGCCCTTATCTCGAGCGGGTCCCCGATTGGATCTGCGAGGTGCTCTCACCGAGCACCGAACGTCTCGACCGTGGGGAGAAGCTGGCCATCTATCGCCGCGAGCGCGCCGCCCACGTCTGGCTGGTGAGCCCCCTGGCCCGCACCGTGGAGATCCTGCGCCTCACCGACGACGGCTACCTCCTCGTCACCGTGCTCACCGCCGCGGGGCCCGTCCGTGCCGAGCCCTGCGACGCCGTGGAGCTCGACTTGGGGCTGCTGTTCGACGAGCCGGAGGAGCCCCCGACCGAGCCGTAGCTTCAGTGCCGTGTGCTCGACCCGGACTCCCCGAGTCCTTTCCTGGAAGCTCTCCCCGGCGAACCTGGAAGCTCTCCCCGGCGAACGGGCGCGCCGGCTCGCCCGTTGACTGGACCCGAGGGCAGGCTAAGCTCGGCCCGTGAGCACCGACGAGACGCCCACCGAGACGTCCTCCGCGTCGTCCTCGGCCTCGACGCCCGACGAGACGCCCACCGAGACGCCCTCCGAGACGCCCTCTGAGACGTCCTCCGCGTCGTCCTCGGCCTCGACGCCGTCCGAGACTCCCTCCGAGACTCCCTCCGAGACGTCCTCCGCGTCGTCCTCGGCCTCGACGCCGTCCGAGACGGCCTCGGCCACCGAGATGGCCTCATCCGCGACGACCACTGCGACGGCCACCGGGACGGCCTCGGCCACCGGGACGGCCTCACCCGCGACGCCCACCGAGACGGCCTCGCCCACCGGGACGGCCTCGCCCACCGGGACGGCCTCGCCCGCGACGGCCGACGAGACGCCCACCGAGACGGCCTCGCCCACCGGGACGGCCTCGCCCACCGGGACGGCCTCGCCCGCGACGGCCGACGGGGAGCTCGCCGCGCTGCGGGGCCTGCCGTATGGCGAGCAGCGCCAGCGCGTCGACGCCGCGGTGCGCGGCGGCGACCGGCTGCCGAAGCTGCTCGAGACCCTCGCGGGGCTGCGGGACCACGAGCCCTTCGCCTACGCGGTGCGCGAGCTCGGGCGCGCCGGGCGCCTGAGCGAGCGGCCGATCTCCCGGGCGCTGGTGCGGCTGCTGCGGACCTTGCCCGACCCCGGCGTGCAGCGGCTGCTGCGGGGGCTGGACCGGGCGCGCCTGCCCGAGGCGCAGCAGGCGGTGGTGCTCGCCGCCGTCACCGCGGCCATGCGCCACCTGGGCCTGCCGCGCCTGGCGGCCTACTGCCTGATGGACCGCTGGCTCAAAAACGCCGACCCCGCGGCCCGCCAGGCCATCGGGGACGAGGCCCGCCGGGCCTGCCAGGGGGCGTTTTCACGACAGGGGCTCGCGACCCTGCCCGATGAGGTGCTGCTGCGGGTGCCGGGCGAGCAGCGGGCCGGCCTCGATGACCTGGCCGAGCAGACCGGGCAGGGGGTGGCCTGGCGCCAGCGCCGCCAGCAGCTCGCCGACCGGGTGCTGCAGGTGCTCGAGGGCCTGCCCAAGTCCCTTTCGCAAGCCAACGCCGAGGAGCTGCTTTCCCGCCAGGTCTACACGCGCCCCGGGCACTTTCTGGCCGAGCTGTTGCAAAACGCCGAGGACGCCGGCGCCCGGCGCTGGTCGGTCACCCTGGACGACGACGCCGTGCGGGTCTGGCACGACGGGCTGGACTTCGACGCCCGGGACGTGGTGGGGGTGCTTTCCATCGGCCAGACCACCAAGGCCCGGGGCCAGATCGGATTTTTCGGCGTGGGTTTCAAGTCGGTCTACGAGATCTGCGAGCGACCCCAGATCTACTCGGACGTCTACCGCTTCGAGGTGGCCGACGTCTCCATCCCCCGGCGGCTGGCCCGCCGCCCGCCCGGAGCGCCGGCCGAGGGCACGCTGCTGGTGCTGCCCCTGCGCGATCCGGCGGACAGCGAGCGGAGCCCGGCCCAGCTCTGGGCGCGGCTGGCCGAGATCCCGCCCGAGACCCTGCTCACCCTGGAGTCGCTCGAGGCCCTCGAGGCGCGCTGGGGCTCGCGCCGACGCACGGTCCACCGCTCCCCGGCGGGGCCGGGACGGATGCGCCTTTCGCAGCAGGGCGCCGCGAAAAACGGCCCGACGCGCCGCGACGCCGCGGCCCCCCGCGACGCCGAGACCCCCCACGACGCCGCGGCCCCCCGCGACGCCG
>CAYFWA010000716.1:0-1708 GCA_964346625.1 uncultured Myxococcales bacterium | reverse complement strand
CGACGCCGCGGCCCCCCGCGACGCCGAGACCCCTCGCGACGCCGCGGCCCACCACCACACCGACTACCTGGTGGCCCACGCACGCTGCCGCTACCCGGGGGCGCGGCGCGATCCCGACCGGGTCACCGAGACCCCGGTGCGCGTGGCGCTGCGGCTCGACGCCGAGGGGAGGCCGGTCCCCCTGCCGGCCGACGCCCCCACGGTCTACAGCCACCTGCCCACCGCCGAGCGGCCCGGGCTGCGCTTTTTGCTCCACGCCCACTTCGACCTGCCGCTGGATCGCGAGCGGCTCGATCCCCAGACGCCCTTCAACCGCTGGGCGCTTTCGCAGGTGGGGCAGGTGCTCGGCCAGGCCGCGGCGAGGCTGGCCAACGAGGCGGCCGCCGCGACGCCGGCCACCGCGGCGCGTTGGGCTGACGGGAGCGCCCGACCGGAGCCGATGGAGGCCGTGGCCCCGGCGGAGGGGGCGCTGGCCCGCGACCGGCTCGAGGGCCTGCTGGAGGTGCTGCCGCTGGCCGAGGAGCTGCGCGACCCGGCCTGGCGCCCGGTGCTCGAGGCCCTGCAGCAGGCCACCGCCGAGCGGCGGCTGCTGCCCGCCGCCGACGGCGGCCTGCTGCGGCCCGGGCGCGCGGCGGTGGCCACCGACCCCCGGCTCGCCCGCGCCCTGGCCGGGGTGGCGCTGGATCGAGCGGGCCGTGCGCTCATGGCCCCGGTGTCGGCCCGGGCCGCGGCCGCGGCGCGCGCGCTGGGGGCTCGGCGCTTCGGCCCGGAGGCGCTGGTACGCCTGCTGGCCGACACCCTGGCCGACCACGCCCCCGGCGCCCCGGTGACGCAGGCCGCGCCGTGGTTGGCCGCCGCCCTGCCGGAGCTGATCCGCGCCCTGGCCGCGGCCAGGGGCGAGCGCCCCGAGGCCGAACCGCCCGCCGCGGCAGAGATGGCGCCGGCCGCTGCCGGCGATGGCGGGGGGAGCGAGCTGACGCTGGCTCCGCTGCGTCGCCTCGCGTGGCTGCCCGACGCCGCGGGGCGGCTGTGGCCCGCCGCGGACCTGGCCCGCGCCTCTGCGCCCCTGCGCAGGATCTACGGCGAGACCCGGCCGCTGCTCGACCCGGCGCTGGATCCCGGCTCCGGCGAGGTCCCAGCGACCGCCCCCGAGGTCGCCGGGCTCTCGGGGCTGTGGCGACGGCTGGACCTCGCCCGGCTGGGTCCGGCCACCCTCGTGGCCGACCTGCGCGATCCGCCGCGGGCCTCGGCGATCCTCGCGCACGCCGGCCTGGACCGGGTGCTATCCCATCTGGCAGACGAGCCCGACGCCCGGCTCGCTCCCCTGGGCGCCCAGCCGCTTTTTCCCGACGAGGCGGGGACCCGCCGGCCCCTGCGCCCGCCGGAGCCAGAAACCGGGGAGAGGGGCGACGGCGCCGAGGCGGCCCCGGCGGCCCCGGTCTGGCGCGCCCCCCCCGGGCCGCTGGGCGACTGGCTGCGGCAGATGGAAGGCGCTCGCCCCCCCCTGCTCGATGCGGCCTTGGAGGCCGACCACGGGCCGCTGCTCTCGCGCATGGGCGCGGCCATCCTGGATCTCGCGGCCGTCCTCGATGCCCTGAAGGCCGCAACGCTGCGGCCGACCGACGAGGACCTGCGCCGGCTGCACGGGGTGCTCGACCGGCTGCACGCCGATCTCACGCCGCGGATGGGAAAGCGCCTGGCCCGGGCC
>CAYFWA010000715.1:0-4015 GCA_964346625.1 uncultured Myxococcales bacterium | reverse complement strand
GGTCGAAGCCGTCGTGTCCGCTTTCCGCGAAGGCGGGAGCTAGCCCGGTCCCGCGCCCGACGCGGCGGTGGACGGCGGCGGGGACGGCGGCGGGGACGGCGGCGGGGACGGCGGCGAGGAGCCGGTGGCGCCCCAGCCGCTGGAGGTCACCGGCTGGGTGGGGGCGTCGGTGGATCCGGGAGACGACCCGGTCTACGACGCGGTGGCCCGGGGCGACTTCGTGGCGCCGGCCGAGGGGTCGGACTATCTGGGGCTGAGCTGGGTGCGCCTGGCCACCGGTGAGGACGGCCAGCTCGCCCGCCCCCGGGTGGGGCTTTTCTACGGCGTGGCCGACATCGAGGTGCCCGAGGGCCACCGGGTCTTTGCCCGGGCGGACTCGATCTACAACCTCTGGGTGGACAACGAGACCTGGCAGCCAGGGGACGTGTACCACTCCCGGCGCCACCGCGTGCCCCTCGGCGTGGGCGGCGGGAGCCATACCCTGGTGGTGCGCGCCTACGCCCAGAGCAACGCCGCGGAGCTGGAGCTTTGGTCCACCGACGCGGAGCTGGTCTACAACGCCGAGGACCTCACGCGGCCGGACCTGGTGGCCGGGCATCCGCGCGAGCAGTATCTGGGCATCGCGGCGCTGCACCTGCTTCCCGAGCCGGCGCTGGACGTCACGGCCGAAGTGCTCGACTCCACCGGCTTCGCGGCCACGGCGGTGGACTATCCAGTGCTGGGGCCGTCCGCGGTGACCCAGGTGAGCTTCCGGCTCCAGCCCAAGGCCGCGGCGGTGGCGACGCCGGACCGCACGGTGCCGGCCACCTTGCGCCTGTCGTCGCCCTCGTGGACGGGGTCCTACGAGACCACGGTGGCGCTGCCCGTGGTGGCCGAGGGCGAGCGATATCGCCAGACCCGCCGCTCCGGGGTGGACCACTCGACGCAGTACCATGGCGTGCTGCCGCCCAGCGGGCCGGCGCCGGCCGCCGGCTACGGCTTGATTCTGTCGCTGCACGGAGCGGGCGTGGAAGCCTACGGCCAGGCGGGGGCCTATTCGCCGAAATCCTGGGCGTACCTGGTGGCCCCCACCAACCGCCGCCGCTTCGGCTTCGACTGGGAGGAGTGGGGCCGGCTCGACGCCCTGGAGGCCCTGCACGACGCCCAGCAGCGCTTCGACATCGACCCCGAGCGGGTGCACCTCACGGGCCACTCCATGGGCGGCCACGGCGCCTGGCACGTGGGCGTGCACTTCGCCGACCGCTTCGGCGTGATCGCCCCGAGCGCCGGCTGGATCTCCTTCGAGCACTACGGCGGCTCGCCCCACCCCGACGGCCCGGTGGGCCGGGCGCGGCAGGCCAGCGTCACCCTGGACTTCACCGAAAACCTCGCCCCCCGCACGGTGTACATCCTGCACGGCGACGCCGATGACAACGTGCCGGTGAGCCACGCCCGCCAGATGCGCGCCGAGCTGCAACCCATCGTGCAGACGCTCTATTATCACGAGGAGCCCGGCGCCGGGCACTGGTGGGACCTGGACCCCAACGAGCCCGGTGCCGACTGCGTGGACTGGGACCCCATGCTCGCGGTGATGGAGGCCTACCGGCGCGAGGTCACGCCCCTGGCCTTTCACTGGGAGTCGCCCGCGCCCTGGGTCAACCCCACCTACTCCTACGTGACGGTGCGCTCGGCCATCAGCCCCATGGAAAACACCACGGTGGACGCCACGGTGCTCGGCGCCGCGGTCACGGTGGACACCACCAACGTGCGCGCCCTGACCCTCGATGGCGACGCCCTGCAGGCCGCGGGCATCGACACCGCCTGGGTGGACGGCGCGGCCGTGACGGTGACCGCCGGTCTCCTCGAGGTGGGCCCGCAAGACGGCAAGCGCCCCGCGCAGCACGGCCCGCTCAACCAGGTGTTTCACCGCCCCTTCTGCTTCGTCTACGACGCGGCCGGCCCGGCGGTCTATCGCCACCTGGCCGCCTACCTGCTTTCGTACTGGAACGTCATCGGCAACGGCCACGGCTGCGCGGTGGCCCTGGCCCAGCTCCCGCCGGAGCTGGGCCAGACGTACAATTTGATCTTCCTCGGCGTGCCCTCGGCCGCCCTGCCCGGCGCGCCCGCGCTGCCGTTTTCCTGGGACGACGCGACCGTCACGGTGGACGGCCGCGACCACGCCGACGCCGCCCTGGCCTTCGTCTACCCGGCCGGCGACCGGCTGCACGCCTACTTCAGCGCCACCGCCGGCGCCGAGCACCTGCTGTTCCGCTACGTGCCCTTCAGCTCCCGGGCGGGCATGCCCGACTACCTGCTTTGGGCCGACGGCGGGTTGCTGGCCACGGGCTTTTTCGACGCCCGGTGGCAGCTCGACCCCGCCTACGCGGTCGGGCTCTGAGCGCCCTTTGAGACCTGCAAGGGCTAGCGAAAAAACAACCCGAAAGAACAACGCGGAAGAATGAATGGAGAGCCCCCATGCTCGCGGATCGATACCCCTACTACCTGGCCAACCGGCCCGAGCAGCCCAACGCCGACCTGGCGGTCACCGACAAGTACTCGGGCGAGGCGGTGACCCACGTGGCGCGGGCCGACGCCCAGGCCATCGACCGGGCCATCGCGGCCGCGCAGCGGGCGGCGGCGCCCATGCGGGCGCTCAAGGCCTACGAGCGCCAGGGGGTGCTGCAGCACTGCATCGAGCGTCTCGAGCCCCGGGCCGAGGAGCTGGCCCAGGCGCTTTGCGTGGAGGCGGGCAAGCCCATCGGGCACAGCCGCGGTGAGGTCACCCGGCTCATCGACACCTTCCGCATCGCGGCCGAAGAGGCGGTGCGCATCGGCGGGGAGGTCTTGGATCTGGACATCTCCCCCCGGGCGGCGAGCTACCGCGGCATGTACAAGCGGGTGCCCATCGGCCCCTGCTCGTTCATCACGCCGTTCAACTTCCCCCTGAACCTGGTGGCCCACAAGGTGGCCCCGGCGCTGGCGGCGGGCTGCCCCTTCGTGCTCAAGCCCGCGAGCGCCACGCCCATCGGGGCGCTGATCCTGGGCGAGATCCTGGCCGAGGCCGACCTGCCCGAAGGGGCCTTTTCCATCCTGCCGGCCGCACGCGACGGCGCCGACGCCCTCACCACCGACGAGCGGCTCCGGCTCCTTTCGTTCACCGGCTCGGACGCCGTGGGCTGGGCGCTCAAGGCCAAGGCGGGCAAAAAGAAGGTGGTGCTCGAGCTGGGGGGCAACGCGGCGGTGATCGTGGACCGCGACGCCGATCTGGATGACGCGCTGGAGCGCGTGGTCTTCGGCGCCTACTACCAGTCGGGCCAGAGCTGCATCAGCGTGCAGCGGGTGCTGGTGCACGAGGACCGCTACGACGAGTTCGCCCACGGCTTCGTGGCCCGAGTCCAAGCCCTGGTCCACGGCGATCCCCGCGAGGAGGACACGTTCATCGGACCCCTGATCAGCGAGCAGGCGGCGGTGGAGCTCGAGGGGTGGATCCGGGAGGCCACCGGCGCCGGGGCCAGGCTGCTTTGCGGCGGCGAGCGCGAGGGGAGCCTGCTGCGCGCCGCCGTGCTCGAGGGGGTCGAGCCGGGGCTGGCCCTGCACGACGAGGAGGCCTTCGGGCCGGTGGCCCTGCTCGAGCGCTTCGCCGAGTTCGACGACGCGCTCGAGCGCGTCAACCAGAGCCGCTACGGTTTGCAGGCCGGGGTGTTCACCCGCGACCTGTATCGGGCCCAGCAGGCCTGGGACACCCTGGAGGTGGGCGGCGTGCTCATCGGCGAGGTGCCCTCCTGGCGGGTGGATCACATGCCCTACGGTGGCGTGAAGGACTCGGGACTGGGCCGCGAGGGGCTGCGCTACTCCATCGAGGACATGACCGAGATCCGGCTGCTGGTGATCCGTACGCCCTGATTCCCCGTCCCCCCCCCTTCCCTCAACCACTGTCCATCCACGCCCCTCCCAGGATCGCCTCGGCCTCGGCGCTGTAGTCCCCCCTTCCCTCAACCACTGTCCATCCACGCCCCTTCCAGGATCGCCTCGGCCT
>CAYFWA010000714.1:0-4028 GCA_964346625.1 uncultured Myxococcales bacterium | reverse complement strand
CCCTCACCTGTCAGTCCGACTGCACCTACGACGTCACGAGCTGCGAGGCCGCCGGCTGGTGCGGAGATGGCGCCATGCAGAGCGGGGAGGGGGAACAGTGCGACGGCGCGGAGTACGGCGGCCTGTCTTGTGCGGACTTCGGCGGATACGACGGCGGTGCGTTGAGCTGCACCGCCAACTGCATCATCGAGACGACCTACTGTGCCGTGTGCGGCAACGCCCGGTGTGAGGTGGGAGAGCTGGCCTCGTGTGCCCAGGATTGTCCGAGGCAGGCGTTGGCCCTGGGCTCTCGGCATGCGTGCGCGTTGAAGAGCGACGGGACCGTGTGGTGTTGGGGAGACAACGGAGATGGCGCAATCGGCGGCGGTCTGCAACAGGTGTACGCAGAGCCCGCGCAGGTGCTTGGCCCGGGAGGCACGGGTCATTTGACGAACGTGGTGGCGCTCGCGGCGGGGATGGAGACGTCCTGCGCGATTCGAGATGACACGACCGTCTGGTGCTGGGGGCTGAACGGTGAAGGCCAGCTCGGAGATGGCACCACCACGGACCGCCACACGCCCGTCCAGGTGCTCGGCCCCGGTGGAAGCGGGCACCTATCGGGCGCCACGGCGATCAGCTCTGGGTATCGACACACCTGTGTGCTGCGAACCGATGGCACGGGCACGGGTCATTTGACGAACGTGGCGGCGCTCGCGGCGGGGATGGAGATGTCCTGCGCGATTCGAGATGACACGACCGTCTGGTGCTGGGGCGTGAACAGCTACGGCCAGCTCGGAGATGGCACCACCACGAACCGCAACACGCCCGTCCAGGTGCTCGGCCCCGGTGGAAGCGGGCACCTATCGGGCGCCACGGCGATCAGCTCTGGGTATCGACACACCTGTGTGCTGCGAACCGATGGCACGGTCTGGTGTTGGGGAAAGAACAACAGCGGGCAGTTGGGCGATGGGACGACCTCGGACAGTCTCCATCCAGTGCAGGTGACCGGCCTCGGTGACGTCGCCGAGATCTCGGCAGGTGGCTGGTCGACCGTCGGGTTCACCTGCGCGCGCAAGACCGACGGGTCCATCTGGTGCTGGGGCGTGAACAGCAACGGCCAGCTCGGCGATGGCACCAGCACCGACCACCCGTTTCCACTCCCCGTGCTCACCATCGACGACGCCTCGTCCATCAGCGCAGGGTTCACGCACACCTGCGCGATTCGCAGCGATAGCTCTCTTTGGTGCTGGGGTAGTAATTCCAGAGGCCAGTTGGGAGATGGGACGACGACCCGTCACTACGCCCCCATCGCGGTGCCCGGGATGGGATCGGTCGCCTCGATCAGTGCTGGCGACTACCATACCTGCGCCATTCGACTGGACGGCACGACCTGGTGTTGGGGGCTCGGTGAAGAGGGGCGGCTAGGCAACGGCGGCTTCGCGGATGTGTTGTCTCCGGAGCAGGTCGTGGGTCTCGCCGGAGCCACCGTCGTCTCCGCTGGCGCGGAGCATACCTGCGCGTTCTTGTTCGATGAGTCCCTTTGGTGCTGGGGTTCCGTCATTGAGGGGAAGCTGGGCAACGGTTTTCAAGATCCGCTGAGCCTGGCGCCGGTCATCGTGGCCAGCGGCGGTATGTCAGGGCGACACATCGCGGTTTCGTCTTCGTTTTCGTGCGCGGCGGCGCTTGACGACACCGCCCTTTGCTGGGGAGCAAACAGCCAGGGGCAGCTCGGCAGCGGCGGCGCGACAATCAGCACTGTTCCCTTGCCGGTTGCGGGGCCGGGGGGGACGGGGGCGCTGGGCAGCGTGAATGTCATCTCAGGCGGGGGAGGCAGCCATGCCTGTGCCTCGCTTGCGGACGGATCGGCCTGGTGCTGGGGGACCAACGACCAGGGTGAGCTCGGTGACGGGACGCAAGCCTCCAGCTCGACGCCCGTGCGAGTGCGCGATTCGACGGGAGGAGGTTTCTTGTCCAACGTGATCTCGATCACCGTGGGGAACGATGTTTCATGCGCCGCCAGAGCCGATGGGACGGTCTGGTGCTGGGGCGTGAACAGCTACGGCCAGCTCGGCAACGGCACCACCGGAGCGGCGCACGATCTGCCCGTGCAGGTCGTCGGCAGCGGGGGGAGCGGGGTTTTCACGGGGGTGGACACCGTATCCTGCGGGGGCTATCACTGCTGCGCGCTCAAGAGCGACGACACGATCTGGTGCTGGGGCAGAAATGCCCAATGGCAGCTCGGCAACGACTCCAACGTCGACAGCGCGGCGCCCGTGCAGGTGCTCGGCCAAAACGGCACGGGTTACTTCACGGGGGCTTCAGCGGTCGAGTGCGGAAGGGTGCACACCTGCGCCGTGAAGAGCGACGGGACGGCCTGGTGCTGGGGCGAGAACCAATACGGCAGGCTCGGAGTATCCACGGCCATTCCCGAAAGCGGCACACCGGTCCAGGTTGTGCTGCTCACGAGCGTGGTCGGGGTGTCCGCGGGATCCTCCCATAGCTGCGCCGTAGAGAGCGACGGGATCGCATGGTGCTGGGGGATCAACACCTATGGCCAGCTCGGAGATGGAACGCAGTCCCGCCGGTATTTTCCGGCTGAGGTCATGGGGCTTTCGGGGGTGTCCGAGGTCAGCGCTGGGTTGAGCCATTCCTGCGCGTTGAAGACAGACGGGTCGATGCACTGCTGGGGCCGGAACCACTCCGGCGAGCTCGGGAATCCCGACTACTATCACCAGGCCACGCCGGTGTCGGTCATCGGGTTCTAGCCGAGCGTCCCTACGCTTTGGAGGGGCATCGCCCTTGGGGGCTATGGCTCGCGCTGGACGTTGTCCCCTTCGGGCTCCCGTCTGTCCTGGGCTCGAGGTCCGCGAGCGGAGAGTGTATCGAGTTCGCTTGCGTCGTGCTCATCACGGTTCCCATCTTCTTTGGTCCAAAGGTTGTCCATTCTCGATTCTCGATTCTCGATTCTCGATTTTCGATTCTCGATTCTCGATTCTCGCCTCCCGCCTCGCTCACCTCGTCCTCGGGCACCTCGTCCTCGGGCACCTTGTCCTCGCTCACCTCGTCCTCAGGCACCTCGTCCTCGCTCACCTCGTCCTCGGGCACCTCGTCCTCGGGGTGCCTCCGCTTCCCGACGCGGCGCTGGGCGATTCGTCGGGTACTGGTTTCAGGAGCAAACCCCACCAGGTGGTTCGGAGACCGTGGGTGCTGGCTCCAGCGCGCTCGGAGTCGGGCGATAGCCTGCCGTAAAGACCCTCATGATCTTGGAATCTCGAGGTGTGGGAGCGAGAGCTCGGGAGGATTTGAGTCTCCGGATACGCGCAGGTAGAATCGACAGAGGCCTCGCGATTTCTTGGGTGCTTTGCGGTCGCGACCGCCATGGATCTGATGGCTGGCTGGCTGGGTGGCTGAATGACTGGCTGGCTGGGTGGCTGGCTGGGTGGCTGAATGACTGGCTGGCTGGGTGACTGGATGGCTGGATGACTGGGATGACCTACGAGGTGTCGGCTCATGGTCGGAGACGCGCGTCCCTGGGTCGGGGCTGTGGGTTGATCCGCGGGGGCGGGGTCGCGTTTGGCCTGGGGTGTTTCATTGCGTGCGCGAACAGCGCCCATGCGGCACCGTCGCGCTCGCCAGGAGGTGTTCAAGGGAGCTCGGACGCCCGCAGAGGCGTCGGCGCGGCGGATCGCGACGAGACCGGGCCGGGGCCGGGCCCAGAGATTGAAACCGCGGTGTCGGGTACGGGCTCGGATCCGGCTCGAAGCCGCGCAAGGAGCGGCGGACGTCCGCAGCCCCGCAGTGAGACGCTGCGCGTTTTGTGGCAGGAGGCGACGGTGCTCTTCGCTCATCGCGCGTACCGGCGCGCGATCTCGATCTGGCGGCGGGTGTTGGCCCTGGCGCCGAGCGCACGAGCGCGCTACAACCTGGCGCTCTGCTACGATGAGACGGGGGCGTACGTGAAGGCCTATCGCGCCTTCGAGGAGGCGCTCTCTGGTGGCTCCGATGGCTCCGATGGATCCGATGGATCCGGAGGGACTGCAAGCTCCAGG
>CAYFWA010000713.1:0-4032 GCA_964346625.1 uncultured Myxococcales bacterium | reverse complement strand
GGGCCCAGGGCGGGCGCGAGCCGATTGAACCTTTCGTCTTTGCTGCTACTATCGCGGCATGTGGCTGCTTTTCCTGTTCGTCTTCGTCCCGGCGGTGGAGCTGTATCTGCTGGTTCGGGTGGGCTCCAGGGTGGGGGTTGGCGCCACCATCGGCCTGATCGTGGTGACCGGGATGGTGGGCTGGATGCTCGCAAAATCCCAGGGGGTGTCCACGCTGCGGCGGATCCAGGCCGAGACGGCGGCGGGGCGCCTCCCCGCGCTGGAGATGGTCTCGGGGCTGTGCCTGCTGGGCGCGGGGCTGCTGCTGATTACACCGGGGTTCTTGACAGACGCCGTCGGTTTCCTGATGCTGATTCCTCCGCTGCGTCGGGGAGTGGCCCGCTGGATCATGAGCCGCTTCCGCGTGCAGGTCATCCCCGGCAGCGGTAAGGTGGCACCGGGCGGTGGTCCCGGGACGCCCCCGGGAGACGGCTCCGGGGGGGGACCCGGGGGGGATGGGGAGATTATTGACATCCCACCGGCGGATGTCGAGACGTACTCCGGAGACCACCAGGATCGGCACGAAGGGCTCGCCCGTGCCCACAGCGCGCGGAGAAGAAGACACGATGAGCGTAGACCGCAAGCAGAAGCCTAGCCGCCGGCGGAAGGGGAAGGCAGCGGATCGCTCTGCGGCCGCGAAGTCGGACGAGTCGCTGGAAGCGACAGGGGAGGGGGGAGCGCCGGACGAGCCCACCGAGCCCACCGAGCCCACCGAGCCCACCGAGCCCACCAAGCCCACCAAGCCCACCAAGCCCGACGCAGCCGACGACGGGGGCGGCGGCATCACGCCCGAGGTGGTGCCCGGGATCCCCTCGGCGGACCAGGACCAGGACGACACCCTGGACGACGAGGACCTCGAAGACGACGAGCTCACCGCGAGCGCGACCACCACCGCCGCGTCCACCTCCCAGCGATCGCTGGCGGTGTTCGACCCCCTCACCGCTTACATCCAGGAGACCCGGCGCTATTCCCTGCTGTCGCGCGAAGACGAGACCAACCTCGCCATCCGGTACAAGGAAGAGGGGGACCTGAAAGCCGCGCGGCGGCTGGTCACCGCGAACCTGCGCCTGGTGGTGAAGATTGCCCATGAGTACCGCAAGGCCTATCAGAACCTGCTGGATCTCATCCAGGAGGGGAACGTCGGCCTGGTGCAGGCCGTGCAGAAGTACGACCCCTATCGCGGGGTCAAGCTGTCCACCTACGCGGCTTGGTGGATCAAGGCCTACATCCTCAAGTTCATCCTGAACAATTGGCGGATGGTCAAGATCGGGACCACCCAGGCGCAGCGGAAGCTCTTTTTCAACCTCCGCAAGCAGAAGGAGGACCTGGAGCGGCGGGGCGTCGATGCCACGGCGGATATCATCGCCGGGGAGCTGGACGTCTCGGAAAACGAGGTGGTGGAGATGGAGCGGCGCCTGGCCGCGCCGGACCTGTCGCTGTCTGCCCCGCTGGGCAAGGACGACAGCGGCAGCCGGACCTACTACGACGTCCTGCCCGAAGACGACGCCCCGCCGGACGAGCAGGTGGCCTCGGCCCAGTTCCGGGAGCTGCTCAGCCGAAAGCTCGACTCCTTCTCCTTGACCCTCACCGGCCGCGACGAGGTCATCTACAAGGAGCGGTTGATGAGCGAGACGCCCCTCACGCTCAAGGAGATCGGCGATCGCTACGGGGTCTCGCGGGAGCGGGCGCGGCAGCTCGAGAAGCGACTCCTCGGACGGCTCCGGGAATACCTGCGCGAGGAGATGGGGGACGCCGTGGAGATCGCCATGGGCTGGGAAGCGTGAGCGAGGCGCCGCGGGGCGCCGCAGGGACAGGGGGGCCCCTGTACGTCGTGGGGACGCCCATCGGCAATCTCGAGGACTTGAGCGATCGCGTGCGCCGGGTGCTGGGCGAGGTGGACCGCGTCGCGGCGGAGGACACGCGCACCACGGGCCTGCTGCTCAAACGCCTGGGAATCTCGGCCCCCATGGTCTCGGTGTTCGAGGGCAACGAGCACGCCCGCGCGGCGTCCCTCGTGGATGCGATGCGCTTGGGGGAGTCCATCGCCCTGGTGAGCGAGAGCGGAACCCCCGGCATCTCGGATCCCGGGCTGACGCTGGTCCAAACCTGCGCCGAGGCCGGGATCGCCGTGGTGCCCATCCCGGGGCCCAGCGCCGTCGTGGCGGTGATCTCCGCCTGCGGGCTGGACGCCACGCGGTTTCGCTTCGAAGGGTTTTTGCCCCGTAAGGGGCCCGCGCGGCGAGCACGCGTGCAGTGGCTGCGCCGCGATCCGGTCCCTGCCGTGATCTACGAATCTCCGCGCCGTCTCGTCGCGACGCTCGACGAGCTGGAGACGGTCCTGGGTCCGCGACAAGCGGTGGTCGCCCGGGAGGTCACCAAGGTCCACGAAGAATTCGTGCGAGGGACGCTGGGGGAGCTGGCGTCGCGTTTTTTGCAGGATCCGCCTCGGGGGGAGATCACCCTCGTGGTGGCCGGGGCGCCCCCGGCCGAGGAGGCCCTGGACGACGAGGCGCTCGATCGAGCCATCCGCGCCCGCCTGGTCGAGGGGCAGCGCACCCGGGACATCGCCCGGGAGCTGGCGGAGCTCACCTCCTGCTCGCGGCGCGAGCTTTACGCGCGGGTGACCCGGTTGAAGAGGTCCGGGTAGAGCCGGGTTGGTTGCGGCTGCGGTCTGCGATCGGTATCTTGTAGTCGTTCCGGTTTCGTCCACTGCGATTTCGAGCACGGCACGGGAGTTGCTGACCCGAACCCAGGCTGCGCCATGTACACCCTCGTATTTCCCCTCATGCCCACCGACGGCGGCTACTCCGGCGTCTACAAGTGGATGGAGCGCATGTCGCGCGTCTTGCCGGAAACGGCGCCACCGGGCTGGACGGTGCGTTTCGCGCTGCTCGAGGGCAGCCGGCGGCTGTTTCCCCACCTGGTCGAGGGATCCTTCGAACGGATCCCGGCGGACTACAAGGATCCGGTGCGCAACGCCGCCTGGCACGCCGTGGGGCTGCCCCGCTTGCTGCGCCGCCTGAAGGCCGACGCCCTGTTGCTCCCCGCGGGTACGCGCCGCATCTGTCCGCTGTCGCCGGTTCCCGCCACGGCGGTGGTGCACGACCTGAACGCCATGGAGTCGCCCGGACGGTTCTCCCAGGTGCGGGCGATCTACGCCCGCCAGGTGCTGCTGCGGGCGCTCGCGCGCTCCCACGCGGTGGTGGCCGTGTCCAGCAACACGGCGCAGCAGCTCCGTCGGCTCGGCCTGCCGGGCCACAAGATCCGGGTGGTGCGCAACGGGGTGGATCTCGCGGCCTTCGCGCGGCCCGCCCCGGGGAAGATCACGGAGGCGCTGGCCTCGCTGCGCCTGGAGCCGGGGTACCTGCTCTACGTGAGCCGCATCGAGCACCCGGCGAAGAACCACCGCAACCTGCTCGACGCCTACGCTTTGGTCCGTCGGCGGTGCCCCGACACCCCGCCCCTGGTGCTGGCGGGCAAGGACTGGGACGGGGCCGAGGTGGTCCATCGCCGGGCCGAGCAGCCCGATGTGCGGGAGCACGTCCGGTTCACCGGCTACGTTGCGGAGGAGACCCTGCCCGCCCTGTACGCGGGCGCCCTGGCGTTGGTGTTTCCCTCCCTGGCCGAAGGGTTCGGGCTCCCCTTGCTCGAGGCCATGGTCGCCGGCTGCCCCGTGCTGTGCTCCGATCGTCCCCCCATGAACGAGATCGTGGGGGAGGCGGGGTACTGCTTCGAGCCCGAGTATCCCGAGGACATCGCCGAGGGGATGGCCCTCGCGGTGTGTGACGAGACCTGGCGGCAGGGCCTCATCGCTCGCGGTCACCAGCGGGTGCTGCGCAACACCTGGACGGTCACTGCCGAGTCCCTGTGGCGGCTGGCGACTAGCTGAGGCCCGCTCACGAATAAGATGTCCAGTTCAGGGCGCCGAGGCGCCCGGGTGGCAAGGCGCGAAGAGGGCGAATATTGCGGGATATTCAACCGATGAGCCGCTGG
>CAYFWA010000712.1:0-4042 GCA_964346625.1 uncultured Myxococcales bacterium | reverse complement strand
AGCTTCGCGAACGGGGGACCGGGGACGGGGACCGGGGGGCGGGGGACCGGGGACGGATCTCGAATTCTTCAATTCGGGGACAGGCCACCGTCATCGGCGAACTTCAGCTTCGCGAACCACGCCGAAAAACGGTATGATTACAGCAGCACACCATGGAAATACAATATTACAGCCGTGCGCGAATTCGAGAATTCGAGATCCGTCCCCACCTACGCCATTGTTCAAAAACTATTCAGAAAGTAACCTCGATGCTCATCAACGAGCTGCCGCCATGGTATGGTAGGGTTTACCCTGATCCAATATCGCAGAAACACAGGATTAGCGGGGCATTCGGGTGATAGCTACCCCGCTGACGCTGCCGCTGCCGCTGACGCCAAAACCCACGCCGACGCCGACGCCGACGCCGACGCCGTGGGTGGACAACGGGTGGGGGACGTGCACGTGGCGGCGCCCGGGTTCGAGGAGGAGCTCCGGACCGAGCTCGGGGACGAGCTCGGGCTGGGTTTCGAGGAGTTGGCCGAGGGAGTCTTCTTGTCTCCCGCCCCGGCATCCTTCGATCGGCCCGATGATGATGATGATGACGAGCGGGCGGGGGCCGGGCAGCCGCCGTCCTGGGCGTTGAACACCTGGTTCGGGGCGCGTCGCATCGAGCTCGGGTCCATTGGGGAGGCGGCGCGGCGGCTGCGGGAGCACGGGGCGTGGTGGGGGCTACAGCCGGGGGCGTGCTACCGGCGGTCGGTGCTCATCGCCCAGAAGCTACCGCGGCTGCGGACGGGGCCGCTGGCGCTGCCGCCAGTCCGGCCGCAGCGGGCGCTGCGGCCCCTGGGGGCGTTCACGCTGCTGGACCGGCATACGCTGCTGTTCGCGCCGCGGACGTCGCGACCGTTTCCGGGGGGTCGGCCGGAGCTGGCCGACGACAGGCACGGGCCGCCGGGGCGGGCGTACCGCAAGCTGTGGGAGGCGCTGCTTTTGCTTGGCGACTGGCCGGGGCCTGGCCAGCGGGTGCTGGACCTGGGTGCGGCGCCAGGGGCCTGGACCTGGGCGCTCGCGCGGATGGGCTGCGCCGAGGTGCGGGCGGTGGACCGGGCGCCCCTGGCGCCGCAGGTGAGCCGGCTGCCCAACGTCCGCGCAGAGCGGGGCAGCGCCTTCGAGGTGAAGCCGGGCGGGACGATCGCGGAGCGCTCGGAGAACGCAGGGGTGGACTGGCTCTTTTCCGACGTGGTCTGCTATCCGGGGCGACTGGTGACGATGCTCGAGCGCTGGCTGGAGCGGGAGAGCTGCGCGCGGTTCGTGGTGAGCGTGAAGCTCCAGGGGGACACGGACTGGGGGGCGGTGCGGGCGCTGCGGGCGCTGCCCGACTCGCGGCTGGTGCACCTGTGGCACAACAAGCACGAGCTGACCTGGATCCGTCACCCGTGTTTGGAAGCGGGCGCGGGGGGGCATCGCTCGGGCCCCTGGATCCGGGAATGACGGGAATCACGGGAATCACGGGAATCACGGGAATCACGGGACAAAAGCGCTCCGACGGGAGCAGCGGTCCTCTTCGATCCCGCGCGGCTTGTCTTTTCGCGAAGTCAACCTCCCATCTGCGGATTCTTTCTGCTACAGGGCGGGTCTTTGGAGGCGGTCCGGTTGGCCACGGTGGACGTATTCGCCGTGGCGAACGGATGATTGGGTGGACCGGAGAACCGGAGAACCGGAAAGCCGGAAAGCCGGAAAGCCGGAAAGCCGGAGCAAGGAGAGATTCGAATCCATGTCCCGTTGGTTGGAAGGCCTGAACCCGGAGCAGCGTGAGGCGGTCCAGCACGTGGAGGGGCCGCTGCTGGTGCTGGCGGGGGCGGGCAGCGGCAAGACCCGGGTGATCACGCACCGGGTGACGCACCTCATCGAGCAGGGGGTGGCGGCGGAAAACCTGCTGGGGGTGACGTTCACCAACAAGGCCGCCCACGAGATGCGGCACCGGCTCTCCGCCATGGTGGGCAGAGCGGCCCGGGAAGTGACCCTGAGCACGTTCCACTCCCTGGGGCTGGAGATCATGCGGCAGGAGGCGCGGCGGACCCGGCGGTCCCGGCCCTTCACCATCTTCGACACGGGGGATCAGCTCGCCACGCTGCGGCAGTTCACGCGGCAGCTACGGCTGGGCAAGGGCTACGACCTGGGGGCGGTGCTGGGCCGCATCAGCCAGTGGAAAAACGACTTCGTGGAGCCGGGGCAGACGCCAAACAGCGAGGACCCCTACGACGAGGTGGCCGCCCTGCTCTACCCGCGCTACGTGGAGCAGCTCCGGGCCTACCGGGCCCTGGACTTCGACGACCTGATCTGCGAGCCGGTGCGCCTGCTGGAGCGCTCGGAGGCGGCCCGCGCGCGCTGGTCCCAGCGCTTCCGGTACGTGCTGGTGGACGAGTACCAGGACACCAACCCGGCGCAGTTCCGGCTGCTGCGGGCCCTGGTGGGGGCGCACCGCAACGTGTGCGTGGTGGGGGACGACGACCAGTCCATTTACGGCTGGCGGGGCGCGGACGTGCGCAACATCCTGCAGTTCGGGCAGGACTTCCCCGGCGCGCGGGTGGTGTACCTGATGCGCAACTACCGCTCGGTGGGGGCGGTGCTGCAGGCGGCCAACCAGGTGATCTCCGAGAACCCGGATCGACACCCCAAGGCGATGCAGCCGGTGCGGGGGACGGGTGCGCGGGTGCGGATGGTGATCCACCCCGAGGGTGAGTCGGAGCTGCAGTGGGTAGCCCGCGAGATCCGCAAGCTGGTGGACAAGCGGGGCAAGCGCTACGCGGACCTGGCGGTGATGTACCGCTCCAACACCCAGGCCAAGGATCTGGAGACCGAGCTTCGCCTGGCCCAGGTACCCTACCGCCTGGTGGGGGGCACCGCGTTTTACGATCGGCGCGAGGTCAAGGACCTGGTGGCCTACCTCAAGATCTGCGTGAATCCCCGCGACGAGCTGAGCCTGCGGCGGGTGATCAACACTCCGCCCCGGGGCATCGGCCCGCGGACGGTGGAGAAGCTCTCGACTTGGGCCGAGGACCAGGGGCGGCCGCTTTGGGACGCCCTGGCCCACGCGCCCGAGGCGCTGGGCGAAGACCCCCGGTCCATGCAGGCCGTGCAGGCCGTGCAGGGCTTCCGCGAGCTCGTGGACCGCCACGCCGGCTCGCTGCGGCGGGGCAAGCGCCTGGCCGACGCGGTGGGGCGCTACGTGCAGGACATCGGCTTTCAGGAGGAGATCCAGCGCAGCTCCGAGTCCGACAAGGTCATGGAGCGGCGCCTGAGCTTCGTAGACGGCGTGGTGGAGGGGGTGGAGCGCTACTGCGAGCGGTCCGCCCAGCCGAACCTGCGCGAGCACCTGTCCAACATCAGCCTGGCGGACCTGGAGACGACGGCGCGAGACGGGCGCGGTGACAATCGCAAGAAAGACGGTAAGGGGGACAGAAAGGCGGACGGAGTCGGGCGCGGCGGGCCGGACGATCTGGTGACCTTGTCCACGCTCCACGGCGCCAAGGGCCTGGAGTTCCCGGTGGTGTTCCTCATCGGTCTCGAGGAGGGCCTGCTGCCCCACGACCGAACCCTCAATCCTCAGGCCACGGATCACGTCACCACGGACGTGTCCGAGGAGCGACGGCTCTGCTACGTGGGCATGACCCGGGCCCGCGACGAGCTGTACCTGAGCCGGGCCCGGACCCGCCGGGTGCGCGGCAAGCTGCGCGACCGCACCCCCAGCCGCTTCCTGGACGCCCTACCCGAGGAGGAGCTCGACGTGCAGGATCTGAGCGCGGTGGCGAGTAACGAGGAGGTCACCTCCATGCTCGACGAGATGCGCGCCAAGCTCGGCTGGTAGGGAGGACAGCTACCGCTTCCATGCTCGGGCGGACTCGGTTGGGCTCCGCCGTGCGGCGCACCCAAGGATCGACGCCCCGTCACGACGCGGGATGCCTGGTCTGCGGCACGCCGCGAGCCCTAAGGGACCAGGTCAAAATCAATTCGCCATCTGGCGCGCGATCCATCGCGGCTGGCTGCGTTGCTCCTCCGTTGC
>CAYFWA010000711.1:0-4049 GCA_964346625.1 uncultured Myxococcales bacterium | reverse complement strand
CCCCGGGGCATGGCCTCCACCGCGTTTTTGGCCAGTTGGAGGACCACCGTGGTCAGCGCATCCGGTGTGGTGCGGATGGTGAGCTCCCCCGAGGGCCGCTGCAGGCTCAACGCCACGTCGTTCCCGGTGAGCGCCAACAGGCGGGGCTCCAGGGAGTCCAGCAGCTTCTGCACGCTGACGTCCTCGAGCCGGGTGGGCTCGCGGCGGCCAAAGGCGACCAGCTTGGACACCAGCCGGGATGCGCGATCGGTGGCCTGGCTCACGTCGCGCAGGATCTCCTCCTTGTCCGGGTCGGCGGTGGGATCCAGCTCCATGGACAGCAGGGAGACGTTTCCGCCGATCACGGCGAGGACGTTGTTGAACTCGTGGGCGATCCCCGTGGTCAGGCGCTCGAGGGACGCGAGCTGCTCCGCCTGTCGCTTCTGCTCCAGCTCCCGCAGCCGGTTGCGCTCGGCCTGCTTGTGCCGGGTGATGTCGGTCTGCACCGAGTAGACGCCCTCCACCGCGCCGGTCTCGGTCGTCACCGGCAGCAGCTCGCCGTCATAGTGACGATCCTCGCCCGAGGCGTTTTTCCACCGCTCCTGGAAGCGGACCGGCTCCCCCCGCAGGGCGCGCTGAAGGTGCGCCTCCAGCCGCCCGCCGACGTCGGGTCCCATGATCTCGCGTGGGGTGCGGCCACGAATCTCCTCTTCGCCCTGGCTTTCCGTGGCTGCCATCAGGGAGGCGTTCGCCATGAGGAACCTTGCCTGGGCATCGAGGCGGGCCACCTGCTGGGGTAGCGCATCCACCAGCTCGCGGAGGCTACGCTCGCTGGCGCGGAGCGCCTGCTCGGCGCGCTCGCGTCGGGCGCGCTCGCGCAGGCGACCGAGCTGCGCGTGCAGGATGGGCGCGAAGGCCGCGGCGAGGTCCTCCAGCCGCTGGCGGTCCTCGTCCGTGTAGGGCAACCCCTTGTTGCCCACCGTGATCTGACCGATGACCTCGTCGCGAAACAGGATCGGGACCGACAGGGCGCAGCGCAGCGAGACGTGGCCCGAAGGGACCTTCAGGTCTTCGTTGCGGAGCTGGCTGTGGCCCGTGACCAGGGCATCCCCCCACGTCCCCGCCCAGCTCTTCCGGGGGAAGCGCAGCCCCTTGTTCGGGATCTGGCACTGGCTCCACCAGGCCTCCCGGGTGAGGGTCGGGCACACGAGGGTGCCGTCGGCATCGAGGTAGCCCAGGACGCCGAGGGGACTGGCCAGCAGCTCCAGGATGATGTCGAGCACGCGGTGAAAGAGCTGCTCGTCTCGGGTGTGCAGGGCGATCTGGGCGAACCGGCTCTTGACCGCTAGGTGCTCGTTGAGCGAGCGGATCCGGCTCAGCTCGTGGCGGTGCTGGTCCACGTCCTGCAGCGCACCGACGAAGCCCCGATCGCCGCGGTGGTGCGCCTCCCGCAGGTGGAGCGAGAGCCGCAGCCAGCTCGGGGCGGGCGACTGGAAGCGGGCGCGGAAGTCGAAGGACCCGTGCTCACCCTCGTGCAACGCGTTCAGCCAGGCGAGCAGGGCCTGTTGGTCATCTGGATGGACCCACGACTTCCAGCGGGATCCCTCGAGCTGTTTTCGAGTGACGGGAACGGCGCGGGGCAACCGCCCCAGGGCCCAATCCAGCGTGAGGGCGTCCCGCGGGTCCAGCCGCGCGCTGAACAGGAGCACAGGGCAGATCAGTTCGAGGTCGACGGAGTCCGCCGTCGGGACCGGCGCCAGACGCCGGCGCGGCCCCTTGGGCCATAGTCGCGCTGGGCCCTGGCGCAGGGTCTTGTGCTTCGCTTTCATCGAGGCTCCGATGTGGTGCTGCCGGGCGTGGGCAATAGCAAACGGAATGCCAACGGGCAGGGAGCCCCTGGAGGAAAAGTCGAGAGCGGGCGGTGCTCTGTCTTTCTATGACGACACTTCGTGGAGTGCCCTGGGATGGCTTACCCGAAGAATCTCTCGGCGTTCGTGGGAGCGGTGACCTTCGTGGCAAAATGCGCTTGCGATTCACGCATCGGCTCGCTCGCGCGCGTGGGCATCACGCAGGGACTGGGATGCACGCAGGGACTGGGATGCACGCAGGGACTGGGATGAATGTAGTCGTTGAGGATGGCTTTTGCGGTTATTTCGCGAGTGAGGGGGCGATGGAAGGACCGGGAGGCGAGCCGCGGGGAAGCGCTACTTCACGTTCAGGCCGCGGTACTTGTCCAGCAGGCGGAAGGCGGGCTTGAGGGCGTCGCGGCGGAAGGGCTCGGCGAGCACCTCCGCGCCCCCCTGGATCACCCCGTCGATCACCGCGGGTTTGCCCGAGGCCACGGCGTCACGCACGGCGTCGCCCACCTCGTCCGGGTGGGTCACCCGATAGCCCTTGGCGCCCATGTCCTCGGCGAGCTTGGCGTAGTCGGGGTTGGTGGGCAGGTTGGTGCCCACGAATCGGTTGTCGTAGTAGTCGATCTGGTTCTTCTTCTCGGCGCCCCACTCGTGGTTGTTGGCCACGATGGCGATCACCGGGATCTCCTCGCGCACCGCCGTCATCACCTCGGCCAGGCCGGAGATGCCCCAGGCGCCGTCCCCCTGGAAGGCGAACACGGCCTTGTCGGGGCGGCCCACCTTGGCGCCCAGCGCAGCCCCGTAGGCGAAGCCGCAGTTTCCCCAGGACAGCGCCGCGATGTGCTGCCGGATGTCGGAGAACCGCAGATAGCTGTTGGCCATGGAGGAGTTGTTGCCGATGTCGGTGGCCACGATGGAGCCCTCGGGGAAGGCCCGGCCGAGCTCCCACAAAAAGCGCCGGGGGTGCATCGGCCGGCCGTCGCCCGCGCCGCCACCCTCCACGTTGGACCAGCTCTCGAGCTCGGTCTCCCAGCGCTTGCGCTCGTCGGCCGCGTCGCGCAGGCGGGCGGCGTCGGGCTCTCGCCCCGCGGTCCGCTCCTTCACCGTGGTCAGCAGCTCGGCGGCGAACTCCTTGGCGTCAGCCCAGGCGGCCACGTCCACCCGGCGCGAGAGGCCGAGCACCCGGGCGTTGCGATCCACCTGGATCAGCTTGGCCTGCTGGGGCCAGTAGTCCATGTCGTACTGGGGCAGGGTGCCGAAGGGACCCAATCGGCAGCCCAGGGCCAGCACCACGTCCGCCTTGGCCAGGGTGCGCATGGCCGCCTTGGATCCGCAGTAGCCGATGGGGCCCATGGCGAGCGGGTGGTCTGCGGGGAACGTGTCGTTGTGCAGGTAGCTGCTTACCACCGGCGCGGTCAGGTGCTCGGCCAGCGCGCGGGTCTCGGCCAGCGCGTCTCCCTGGGAGACGCCGCCGCCGGCCAGGATCACCGGATAACGGGCCTCGGCGAGCAACCGGGCCGCCTCCTGGAGCGAGGAGCGGGCGCCGCACCCCAGGCTGACCGCTGGCGTCGGGTAGATTTCGTCGTTGCACTCGCCATAGAAATAGTCCCGGGGGATGTTGAGCTGCGTGGGGCCGCTCTCCACCCGGGCCCGGTAAAAGGCCTGGCGGGCCAGCTCCGCCATCCGCTCCGGCCGGTTCACCCGCACCTGATAGACGGTCTGCGCCTCGAACATGGGGAGCTGATCGAGCTCCTGGAAGCCGCCGGTGCCCATTCCCAGGGAGCCGGTCTCCGGGGTCACCGCCACCACCGGGGAGTGTGCCCAGTAGGCCGCCGTGAGGGCGGACACGAAGTTGGCGGCGCCGGGACCGTTCTGGGCGATGCACGCCTGGGGCCGGCCGGTCACCCGGGCCAGGCCATCGGCGGCGTGGCACGCCGCCTGCTCGTGGGCCACGGACACGAAACGGATCCCCGCCGTGGGGAACAGATCCAGCGCATCCATGAAGGCCGAGCCGACGATGCCGAACACCGTGTCGACGCCCTCGGCCACCAGGGTCTCTACGAACGCTTCACTCGGTACCATTTTGGGCATGATCTACCTCCTTTAGGGCTCGTGCAAAAACAACTCCGGGATTCGGCCGCCGATCCATTCCGGCCCGCGGCGTGAGCTCGCTTCGCTCGCGGGTCTGGACTGGATCATTCCAGCAAGCTGGAA
>CAYFWA010000710.1:0-4056 GCA_964346625.1 uncultured Myxococcales bacterium | reverse complement strand
GGCGCCGCTGCTGACCCCCTTCAGCCCCAATCCAACCGGATCGTGACGCCGTAGGAAATAATTATCCGTGATTGCCCACTGAGCGGTCCTAGCAAACCGAGCGGAGCCGGGATCCTCGGGTCAGGGCTCTGCCGCGGCGTTGATGGGTACAATTGGGTGTATGGGTGATGGAATCGAGTATCGCGGAGGAAACAATGCACACTGCGAAAACTATTGGAGATTGTGACGGGAGAAGTCGGATGGGCTCTGCGCGCGGGCCGCGCGTGGATGCCGCTAGCTGGCAGCGGGGGGCCGGGCGGCTGCTCGGGCCGGCGCTGGCCCTGCTGCTGCTGGGCTGCGGGGGGGGGATCGGGGTGAGCCAGCAGGACTCCGGCACCGCGGACGCGAGCACCATCGCGCCGGATGGCGGCGATGCGGGTGCAGCGGACGGCGGTGATGCCACCACCGGACCGGTGTGCGGCGACGGCGTGCGAGAAGGGGACGAGTCCTGCGATGGCTCGGAGCTGGGCGGAAAGGACTGCCAGAGCCAGGGATTTGCGGGCGGGATCCTGCGTTGCCACGAGGACTGCACCTTCGACTATGGCCAGTGCTCCGGAGGGTGCGGCAACGACCTCATCGAGGATGCGGAGCAGTGCGACGGAGCCGCGCTGGGCGGAGAGACCTGCGCTACGGTGAGTGCGCACTCCCAGGGAGACCTGGCCTGCGCGCCGGACTGTACCTTCGATGTGAGCGGGTGCCACACTTGTGGCGACGGGCTGCTCGACGGCCCGGAGGAATGTGACGGCGCCGAGCTGGACGGCGAGACCTGCGTCACCCAGGGATTCACCGCCGGAGACCTGAGCTGCGCCGGGGACTGCACGTTCGACCAGTCCGGCTGCTCCACCTGCGGCGACGGGGTCATCAGCGGCTCTGAGGCCTGTGACGGCAACGACCTGGGTGGCCAGAGCTGCAACTCCCTCGGCTTCAACCACGGCACCCTGGCCTGCGCCAGCGACTGCACCCTGGACCCTTCCGACTGCTCTACCTGCGGAGACGGCGTGATCAGCGGCGCGGAGCAGTGCGACGGGGCCGCGCTGGGAGCAGAGACCTGCGTTACCCAAGGGTTCTCTGTCGGCGAGCTGGGTTGCACGGCCAACTGCGTGCTGGACACCAGTGAGTGCTACACTTGCGGTGACGCGGTGATCAGCGGACCCGAGGAGTGTGACGGGGTCAATCACGGCGGCGAGACCTGCCAGTCCCTGGGCTACGTGCCGGGCGGCACCTTGAGCTGTGACTCGGCCTGCCTGTTCGATCGCAGCCAGTGCACGCCCTCGGTGTGCACGCCGCAGTCGGCCAGCAACCCCCTGGGGCGCAAGACGCTACAGTTCTACGCACACCCCACGGTGGACGTGCAGATCGCCACCGAGGCCGGGGCGGTCATCGGAGACGCGGGGCCCAGCACGCCGGGCGCCCACGAGGCGGCGGTGACCTTCGATCAGATCCAAGCCGGCGATGGGAGCGCCGGGTTCCTGCTCACCCGAGACCCGGCCACCGGCGGTGTGCGCGCCGAGGCCTATGATCTGCTGAGCCGGCTCTCGGCGATGGCCTCCGTGTCCGCGGTGGAGACCCTGTCTCCGGGCAGCCCCGCCAAGAGCCACGACGGCTACGACATGGTGGTCAGCATCACCGTTGTGCTGCAGACGAGCGCCACCACCAACCTGTCGGCCGCGCGCAACGCGGTGCTGGCCGCCTTGTTCGGTCGGCCCCAGGGTGATTTCACGCTGCCGGGGGCGGCCGGCCCCACGGCCGACCGGTTCGTGGTGTCGCTGGCCGTGCAGTGGCGCGCCCCCGTGAGCTGGGTGGCGGTGATCGGCGCCGTGGCGCGGGAGGCGGACTACGACGCCGGCGGGGCCACCACCTTCCGGGTGGACGACGCCGGGGGGGGCACGGGGTTGGCCAAGGCTTCGGCCACCACGACCACGGTCTGCTTTCGGTACGACCAGACCCGCCTGCCCATGGCCGACATCATCTGGGTGCTCGACGAGACGGGCTCTATGACCCAGAAGCTCCAGGAGATCGCCACCGAGTCGGTGGGCTTTTTCAACACCGCCGCGGCCTACCACCTGGACTTTAGGATGGGCGTGGTCAATGTGGAGCCCTCCAACAACGGGGTGTTTTGTACCGGCGCCGGCCAGTCGGCGGATCACTTCCTCGGGCCCTCGGATCTGACCGCCTTCCAGGCCTGCGTGCAGGAGCCTTGGGGCGCGGGTACCCAGGCCACGGGCTACGAGTTCGGGATCACCCAGGGGGAAAACGCCCTGAGCGGCCACTTGCCGCGGGGCAGCGGCCCGGACCAGGTTCGGCCCGACGCAACCCTGGCCATCATCTACGTGAGCGACGAGCGCGCCCAGGAGCTCAAGGACGACTGCGGCGCCACGGGCGCCGGGCTGGTGAACGTGGATCCGACGTGCCTGCAGACGGTGATCGGGCCCACCGTGGCGCTGCTGGAGCCGGACCACCCGGTGCGTCCGGGCCGCGCCTACGCCCTGGTTCAGCCTCCGCCGCAGGGGTGCTCCGGCAGCTTCTCCGAGGTGGGGCAGGGCTACACCGACGTGGTCTCCGCGGTGGGCGGCCAGACCCACGCCATCTGTCCGGCGGATTTGGGGCCGTTCATGGACGCCATGCTACAGGATATCATCGCCGCCGCGGCGCCCACCAAGCTGCCGCACCAACCCATCGGTGCGAGCCTGGCGGTGGCCAAGCTGGATCGTAGCGTGTCCCCGCCGGTGTCCCAGCCCCTCGCGCGGTCGGGCACCGACGGGTTCAACTACCACCCCTCTTCCAATGGGGTGGTCTTTTTGAACCAGGACTTCTCCGAACTCCCCTACGAGATGGTGATCGCCTACGAGCACTGGCTCACCGCGGAGCGCTGCTGGAACGGAGCCGACGACGACGGCGACTCCCTGGTGGACTGCGCCGACACCGGCGACTGCACGGGGCAACCCTGCAACCCCTACGGCGCGGTGTGCCAGGGTGGGAGCTGCACCTGCGCCGGCGGAAGCGCGGAGGGCGCCTGTGGGGACGGGCTGGACAACGACTGCGACGGGGACGTCGACTGCGCGGACACCGACTGCAACGGCGTCGGCCCGTGCGAGGATCCGGAGGTCACCTGTGACGACGGGCTGGACAACGACGCCGATGGGGCGGTGGACTGCGACGACAGCGACTGCCCCACGGTGGCCTCGGAGGCCACCTGCGGCGACGGCATGGACAACGACTGCGACGGGGACGTCGACTGCGCCGATCCGGACTGCACGGGGGTGGGCTACTGCGAGCAGCCGGAGGTCACGTGTGACGATGGGCTGGACAACGACGGCGACGGGCTCACCGACGGCCAGGACCTCATGGACTGCGGCTCGGCGGTATACCAGGAGAGCTTCGACACCAACCCCTCGGCCTGGGCCTTCACTTGCGAGTGGGAGTGGGGCACGCCGGGTGGCACGGTGGGGCCCAGCGCCTGCGTGAGCGGGAGCTGCGTGGGTCTCGACCTCGACGACGACTACGACAGCAACCACGCCTGGAGCACCTGTCACCTCACCTCGCCGCCCATCTCCCTGGCCGGGACCTCGCAGCCCCTGCTGCGGTTCCAGAGCTGGTTGGAAACCGAGGCCAGCTACGACGGCTGCAACCTGAAGGTCAGCGCGGGCGGGGGCGCCTGGACCGTGGTCTCCGGAGTCACCCCGGCCTACAACGACAATCTGGCCACCCAGGACGCCTGGAGTGGCCACACCTTCGCCGCCTGGCAGCCCTTCGAGTCGGACCTGAGTCCCTGGATCGGGCAGAGCATTCGGCTACGGTTCGAGTGCTACTCCGACAACATCATCCAAGATCCGGGCTGGTACGTCGACGACCTGATCGTGTTGGATTGAGCCCCTCTCCTCTCCCCCCCCCGTTTTGTGCCCCGATCACCTGATTTGCGTAATATATTCAGCTAGTTGATGTAGTGAGCGCGCTACGAGACGATTGACACGGGCCGCGCGGGCGGCGTATTGCTATGGGCATGAGCACGAGCGAGTT
>CAYFWA010000709.1:0-4078 GCA_964346625.1 uncultured Myxococcales bacterium | reverse complement strand
CTTGTAGTCGATGACCTCCACCGTCTCGTCGTCCACGCGGTCCACCCGGTCGATGAACCCCAGCACGGTGAACGGCCCCACCTTGAGCCGGAACTCCCGCTCCAGCGCCAGCACGTCGTGGGAGTCCAGGACCCCCTCGTCGCGTACGAACCGCTGCAAGATCTCGACGCCCTCTTGGAAGACCTGGACTCCCGTGAGCGCTTGCCTCGCCCACTCGGCCTGCCAGAGGTCCAGGGCCCGGTCCTCGGAGAGCGTGCCCGACCGCTCATCGAGCGTGTGCTCCAGGACCAGGCTCTCCAGCACGGAGTGGATGGCCTTGCCGAACCTCAACGGTAGGCCGGGCTCTGCCTGGTGCTGGTCGATGTAGTGCAGCTTGTACGAGAGCGGGCATTGCTCGTAGCGGGACAGGCGGCTGAACGACAGGTGGCTGTTTCTGTGGGTCATGGTGCTCCTTGGCTTGCAGTCAGCGCGCTGGCAGGAGGCGATGACGACGATGAGCAGCGCCGCGAGCTTGAATCCGAAGCCGAGGCCCATCCAGGCGCCGATCAGGATCTGCTCGCCAAGCTTCATGTGTCTCCTCCTCTCGCAAAGGAAGAGCAGTGACCCTGGCGGAAAGGGACAGGACGCCTGTGGAATGAAGCGAGCAGGTGAAGATGTGCCCGGTCGACGGAGGGTGTCCCAAAAACGTATATAAGAACTCTCTTTCTCTTCTATACGTTTTTGGGACACCCGGGCTGCATGGTGAATCTGTCCGCAATCATTTGGAATCGTGAGACAATCTTGGCGCTCGCCGGGTGTCCGGGAGTTATATATAAGAATCTATCTTATCTATATAACTCCCGGACACCCCACGGCTCCCGCGTCGGTCGACCTCACTCGCGCGCATCAGCTCTCTCAGTTGACCAGCGACATCCTCCGACACGGCGTGCCTGCCTGTCTTGAGATCTGAGACGGTCGACCTGGGCCGACCGAGCGCGCGTGCCGTGGCGCGTACTCCCCCGAGGTGGTTCACGACGCGGGTGATTTCCGCGGCGGTCATCGCAGGCTGCCGAGTCACCGGTCCCCGCTTCACTCGTTGGACCTCTACCTGACCGACAACCCACCCGTTTCCACCGGGCCGGACGCTGCCGACGTGGATCGCCCGAGCCGGGGCTTCGCGATGGACGGCACGGAGGCGCCCGTGGGCCTGCTCGAGCTCGGCCTTGCAGAGCTCAACCGTGCGGGACTCCCAGGTGTCGTCCAGGCCAAGGAACGCGACCTCGTGGCGGACGCGGTTCAGATGGGGCCAGGGATCGCCGAGGGTGGCGAGGCAGTCCACGTCGCTCATGTAGTTGAGGCCACGGACCGCACCGTAGTGGCCCAGGAGAACCTTGCCCGGGTAGGCACGCAGTAGCGGGCCGAGGGCCTCGCGGACCTGGGTGAGGTCCGTTGCGTCCTGGCGGGCCTCACGCCATGCGGCCTCGTGCCGGGGATCGTCCGGCTCGAGGGCGGTGCGCAGGGCGAGCTCGATGGTGTGCATCGTGATGATGCCGAGGGAGGAGGTGCCCTCGGCGAATTCCAGGATGTCTTTGACGGACTGGACGAGGCCGGGGGCGAGCTTGAGCTTGCCGCGGGGAAGCCAGTGCTTGCGGACGGCGGACTTGCGACGGATGTGCAGGCGACGGATGGAGGCGCCGTCGGCGCCCGCGAAGCGGTGCAGAGGCGGGTCGTAGCCCACGGCCCTGGCGGAGATGGGGGCGTTGACGGCGATGTTGGCGTCCATGGCCACCACGGATCCCTCGCGGCGAAGGGCCCGGGCGAGCTGCTCACGCACGGCGATCACGATGAGGAGCGGGCTGCCTTTGCGTCCCTTCTCGAGGACCACCGCGGAGGAAGCGGGGGAGGTCACGGCGTGGAATAGGGTGTGGAGCACGCCTGAGGCCTGACCGAGCTTGCGGGCGTAGACCTCGTTGTCCCGGGCCATCTTGAGGTGGATGAACCGGATGGGCGGGGCCTTGCCGGTGCGCTCGTCGGGCCGAGCGGCGGCGGCGTATTTCAGGGCGTTCCCGTCGAACTGGCAGGTGATCCGGGCGCGCCCCAGCGTGGCCGGATCGATGGCTTGCTCGGCCTGCGCGATGGCCTCCCGGATGGGCACGCAATGGCCGATGGGGCCCACATGCTCAGCCCAGGCGTGGAGGGCCTCCAGGGCCGGGGCGAGGGCCGAGGCGAAGCCCGCGTCGAAGGCGTGCAAGAGCCCGAGGGTGCGCTCCAGGTCGGCAGGGCGCAGCGGGACGAGGTCCAGCAGGTCCGGGGGCTCGTCGATGACGAGCAGGCCCGTGGCGCCGGCCTCGCGGTCCAGCGCGCCGATGAGCTGGTGCGGGCCCACGGTGACGCGGGCGTCCTCGGGGCCCTCGACGCCGTCCGTGGCGGGGCAGGTGTCCCGGTGGGGACAGGGCTCGATGTCCCGGCCCTGGCAGAGCTCCCACTGCATGGGCTGGCCACCGCTCACCAGGTGGCGGGCGACGTCGTGGAGCCGGCAGACCGGGGTGCCGTCGGGGTGCTTGAGGGAGAGCGGGCCGAAGAGGCGCCGGGCCTGCACACCGCGGTCGGCGAGGTCGGCCACGATCTGCCGGGCGAGCTCGTGCTTGTCCACCGAGATGGCGGTCTTGGAGTGGAGCGGTGCGCGCTTGCCTTCGGCATCAGGCGACGCATGGGCTCGAGAGGCGCGCTCGGCGGCGACGTCGAGGGCGGCGGCGGTCTTGCCGAGCCCGCACTCCGCGGCGATGAGGGTGAGCCCGTCCGGGGCATCGCGGAGAGCGGCACGCAGGGCGGCCTGGGACTCGGCGAGCGGGGGAGGGGAGTGAGCCTCGCCGCTCGCCGGTTCGGCGCCGCCCTCTGGTAGCACCCGGTCCACTGCCTCGGCGACCGTGGGCCACCGGCGCGCCAGGGTGCCGAACCCGGTGACGGGCTGGCCGGTGAGGTAGTTCTCCACGGTGCTGCGCGCCGAGGTCACCCGGTCCTCGGTGCGGGTGTCGGCGCCGGTGGCGGCCGAGACGGCGCGGACGACGGCCGGGAGCAGCTCCGGCAGCACGCCGCGGCGGAGGAGGGCACCTGAGAGGGCCAGGAACAGCGTGTGCCACTCCGATTGCACGGCGCGGACCGCGGCGGCGATGGGCTGGATGCGATCGCGCCACGCATCGGGTACGTCCTTCTGCCAGTCGATTCGTGGCAGCGGCTCTAGCTTGGCGGGGGCCGGTGCTGAGGCACGGGTCGGTGGTGGGTCCCAGATCGGCTCCAGGGTGATGGGCCGCATCCGGTCCAGGCGGATGTAGGGCGAGCGGAACTCCTGGCCGTCCCGCAGGACGTTGGGGAGCCGAAAGAGCCGCGTCCAGTCCCGGCACGCCCAGTCAGGGTTCTGGCCAGCCTGCTCCAGCTCGGTGAGCCACCGGGCGATGTAGGGCTCCACCTGCTCCACCGGGATCGGCCGCACGATGGGCTGAATGACTCGAGCCCCGTGGGTGGTGTGGTAGATCCCTACGGTCTCGAGGACCTCGAGCGAGGCGTAGCGGGCGAGTGCCTCCGCATGCAGCTCGGGCCTCCACTCCGCGTGGCCCGGGTTGTCCAGGTCGCAGAAGAACACGCCGATCTCGGGGAACCCGTCGAAGTAGGGCAGACCGGGCTTGTTGATCCGAGGCTGCCGGGATGCGCCGGGCAGGACGTAGGTGACCAGGTGAGCGTCGCTGGTGTACGTGCGGGTGAGGGCGTCGCGGAGATCCAGGACCTCGTAGGCCTCGGCGACCCGCCGGCGCCGGCCGTCGAAGCCAGCGAAGCGCTTGTGGGGAGCGACCGCAACGAAGGTCATGGGAGGGCGGCAGCTGCGGGCTCGGTGGCGTCGCCGGTCACGGCCCGCCAGCCAGGCCGGCGAGGGCGTCCCAGGACAGCCGCCCGCCCTCGCCCCGGACCGCCTCGCGCAGGGCCAGCGAGACCTCGGTCCCCCGCCGTTGGTGATTGGCCGCCAGGGCGAACGAGGCGGGCGGTGGCGCGCCGAACCGCTCCCGGTAGCGGTGGTAGGCCCAGCCGGGCTTGAAGCCGCGCCTGG
>CAYFWA010000708.1:2270-4078 GCA_964346625.1 uncultured Myxococcales bacterium | reverse complement strand
TTTTTCGCGAAGCGAAAAAACGTGTGTTTGAGCACGGCCGTCCGCACGCGGAGCAGATAGCGCTGTAGCGGTGCAAGGCCTTCAGTCCACAGCTTTCCGGGCGCTGTCCAGGAATCCGGCCTATTCCCGGCGGCTCGTGAGCAGGCTCACCAGCCAGGTGGCCGCGAGCGAGGCGCCGAAGCCGGGCACCAGCTCGAGCACCCGATCCCGCAGGGCGGGGGTGAGGCGCCAGGCCACGGTCACCGCGGTCCCGGTGATCATCCCGGCCAGCACGCCCCAGCGGGTGGTGCGGCGCCAGTACAGCGAGAGCAGCAGGGGGGGCCCGAAGGCGGCGCCGAGGCCGCCCCAGGCGAACAGCACCAGGGTGAAGATGAGCTCGCGCACGAAGAAGCCCAGCGCCGCGGCCAGCGCGAGCAGCCCCAGCACCGCCAGGCGGCTGTAGCGCACGGCCCGCGGATCGCCGTCCGCCAGGGCGCGGCCCCAGCCAAAGGTCCGCTGGCCCAGATCCCGCACCACGCAGGAGGCGGCCACCAGGAGCTGGGAGTCGGCCGTGGACAGGATGGCCGCGAAGATGGAGGCGATCACCAGCCCGAAGAGCCAGCCGGGGAACTGGGCCTGGGCCAGGGTCGGGTAGATGGCCTCGGGGTTGGCGCCCGGCAGGTCGAGGGTGCCGGGAAACCAGGCCCGCCCCAGCAGCCCGATCCAGAGCGCGCCCCAGCCCATCACCACGTTCCAGAAGGTGCCCCAGAAGGCGGCCTTGGACAGCATCCGGGGGTCGCGCACCGACATGTAGCGCACCAGGATGTGCGGATTGCCCGGCGAGCCCAGCCCGATGCCCACGAAGCCGAGGAAAGCCCCCAGCGACAGGGCGAAGGGGTCCACCAGATTCGGGCTCAACGCCTCCAGCGTGGCCATGAGGCCCTGGGGATATCGCACCGCCGCCAGGATGGGCAGCAGCACCAGCGACATCAGGATCACTACGGCCTGGATGGCGTCGTTGATGGCCACCGCCGTGTAGCCGCCCGTGACCGTGTAGGCCAGGACGATGACCGTGGTGACCGCGACCCCCAGGCCCACGGCGGACAGCTCCACCGTGAGGTCCCCCCACCCCAGCACGTAGCCGCCCTCGCCCAGGAAGCTGGCGGCGAGGGCCTCGCCGCCGGCGCGCACCTGGGCGGCCACGTAGACCACCATGAAAAGCAGGATCACCCCGGCGGCCACGGCCCGCACCAGCGACGAGCCCCCGTAGCGGGAGGCGAAGTAGTCGGGCACCGTCAGGTCCCCCGAGCGCTCGGTCTCCCGTCGCAGCCGCCGCCCCGCGTGGGCGAACAGGAAGAGCTCCATCAGGATGTAGCCCACCACCGCCCAGACCGCGGAGGCGCCCCGGGCGTAGGCCAGGCCGGTGAAGCCCACCAGGAGCCACGCGCTGCGCCCCGAGACCACCGCGCTGGTGGCCACCACGAAGGTGCCCAGCCGCCGCCCCCCCAGGAAGTATTCCCCCAGGCCCCGCGAGGCGAACCGGCGCACGGCCAGGCCCACCCCGATGATGACCAGCAGGTACAGGCCGAAGGTGGTCGCCGCCCACGGATCCAGCGTGGCGGTGCTCAACGCCCCGGCCTCCCGTCCTCGGGCCGAGGCCCGCTGGGCGACGGCTCACGCGACGGCTCACGCGACGGCTCACGCGACGGCTCACGCGACGGCTCACGCGACGGCTCACGCGACGGCTCACGCGACGGCTCACGCGACGGCTCACGCGACGGCTCACGCGACGGCTCACGCGACGGCTCACGCGACGGCTCACGCGACGG
>CAYFWA010000708.1:1374-2170 GCA_964346625.1 uncultured Myxococcales bacterium | reverse complement strand
GCGACGGCTCACGCGACGGCTCACGCGACGGCTCACGCGACGGCTCACGCGACGGTGCTTCCGCCTCGACGGGATCGTCTCCAGGGTTGCCAGCGTCCGCTCCGCCCGCCCCTGTCGGCCCAGCGCGGTGCGGCTCCGGCCGCCGCAGCCCGCGCAGCGCCACCAGCGCTCCCAGCAGCACGATGGCCAGCGGCATCAGCCACAGGCAGATCCACAGGGCGTACATGGCGGCGACCATACCGCAGCCGCGCGCAGGCGACAAAACGGGCGGACACCATGCGGATCCGGGTTGGGGTGGGGGTCGGGGCGAGCGCGAACCCGGTTCCGGATCGGGCCTGGATCTTTCTGGACGCTTGTCCGATAATGCCACTTTCTCAGGTCGGGGCGGAGCTCGTGGAACTATCAGTCTCAGGCAATACCGACATCGGCAGCATGCGGGAGGAGAACGAGGACTCCTTCGGTACCTTGCGACTGGAGCGAGGCTGGTTCTTGACCGTCTGCGACGGCATGGGGGGGTACGCCGGTGGGCGGATCGCCAGCCAGACCGCGGTGCAATCCCTGCTGGAGTTCGTCAAGGAGGGGGCGTCCCGGCTCGGCACCCGGGCCACGGGCGCTGGATTCAAGGATGGCGTGGACGGCCGAGGTGGGCCGGCGAGCGCCACCGCTGCGGCGACCGCCACCGTGACCGTCCCCGACACCGGAGAGCCGCCAGCAGACGAGGAAGCGACCCGCGAGTCGATCGTGCCCGCCGCGCCGGACGGCGCCTCCGGTGCCGATGACGGGGAGACCGGATCGG
>CAYFWA010000708.1:0-1274 GCA_964346625.1 uncultured Myxococcales bacterium | reverse complement strand
CCGCCGGATCGGCCGCCGGATCGGCCGCCGGATCGGCCGCCGGATCGGCCGCCGGATCGGCCGCCGGGGCGGAAGGCGAGGATGGGGCCGGGGATGAGGCCGCAGCGGTGGCCAAGGTCAACGGCGCGGCCGGCGACACGGTCGATGACACGGTCGATGACACGGTCGATGACACGGTCGATGACACGGTCGATGACACGGTCGATGACAAGTCGGAGAAGAAGGCAGAGAAAAAAGCCGCGAAAATAGCTGCGAAAATAGCGGGTGTCACCCGCGCGGCCGGCGGGGCCAACCCCGGCAGCGCGGCGACGAACCCGACGAGCCAGAGCGCCCTGGAGGATCGGCAGGTCCCCCGATTCATGGAGCAGGCCATCGTCGCGGCCAACGACGCGGTGCGCGCCAAGGCCAAGGCCGACGCGCGGCTGGGCGAGATGGGCACCACCTGCGTAACCTACCTGGTGCTCGGAAACCGGTACTGGGTGGCCCACGTGGGGGACAGCCGGGCCTACCACTTCCGCAACGGCATCTTCACCCTGCGCACCGAGGATCACACCGTGGTCCAGCAGCTCGTCAACCAAAAGCGCATCGATCCCTTGGAGGCCGCCAACCACCCGAGCGCCGGCATCCTGGTGCGGTGTCTGGGGCAGCTCGACGAGGTGCAGGTGGAGGTCAGCGGGCCCTATCCCCTCGAGCGCGGGGATCGCCTCCTGCTGTGTAGCGACGGCCTGTCGGGCATGCTCTACGAGGACGACATCGCCCGCGTGCTCACCACCCCGGATCTCGGAGAGGCGGTGAGCGCCCTGCTTCGCTACGCCAACGAGGCCGGCGGGTTCGACAACATCACCGCCGTGTCCCTGCAGGCCGAGCCCTGGCCGGAGTCGGCCATGTCCTGGGCCATCCAGGTGGACTCGCCAGAGGGCCGGGCCATCGCGGCGGCCGAGCAGGCGGCCGGGGGCCAAGCCCCCGCGCCCCCCGCCGGAGCGGAGCCCGAGGGGAGCCAAACCCGTCAGACCCTGATGATGCAGGCCGTCAGCAGAGAAGACGACACCCGGGAGCTGGACGGCCAGGCCAGCGCGGGGTGGGAACCCGGACACGATCGGTGGCGCAAGGCGCTGGTCACCGCCGCGATCCTGGCGCTGGTCACCGCCGTGGTGATCCTGATCTTCACGCAGTCCTGAGCAGAGGGTCAGCAGCTCCGAGAGGCCGCGGCGGGTCCGAAAGGCCGCGGCGGGTCCGAAAGGCCGCGGCGGGTCCGAAAGGCCGCGGCGGGTCCG
>CAYFWA010000707.1:1758-4092 GCA_964346625.1 uncultured Myxococcales bacterium | reverse complement strand
CATTGCGGCTGTCCCCCCACCGCGCTTCGCCCCACCCGGACCATTGCGGCTGTCCTCCGGCTGCCCTTCCGCGCCCCCGGACCATTGTGGCTACCCCCCGGGAATGACAACTCTAATTGTCGATACTTTTACGACTTTCTGATATAAATACTCCCGTTCGGGTGATGTGCCATACAGGAGCAATCGCTCTCGAGGCCTCACCCGCACGGGAACGAGCCGCGCGCTGCGCCAGGGCCAAGGCCGCAGCGGCACCAAGGAGCGGACGTCAGGAGCCATGCCCAGCACGACGGCGCTGGCCATATCCCCGGAGCGGCAGTTTCGGCGGCGGCTGGTCACCGGCCTCACCGCGGCCGGGGGCGAGGTCACCGGCGCGGACTCCTTCAAGGCGGCCTACCGCCATCTGAGCGACGCGCGCGTGGTGTTTTATCACGCCCTGAACCTGCCCGATGACAACATCCTGAAGCTGGCCAACGTGCTCAAGGGGGGGCGCTCCCTGGTGCTGCTCGTGCCCCGGCCGGGCATCGGCGAGATGATCGCCCCCCTGGGCCTCGAGCAGGTGACCACCGTGTTGGCGGTGGGGGCGGCGGACGCGGCCACCCTCGCGGGGGTGGCCAGCCGCAACTTTTTCGGCAACATCTTCGGCCTGGAGCGCTACGTGCCCTACGGGGTCCGGGTGCAGAGCGCCCTCATCCGCACCTACCACCACAAGACCGTGGCCATGTCCACCCTGGCCAACTTCGTGCGCCACATGAGCATCCGGCGCAAGTACCTCGAGAACATCGAGCGGGTGGCCGACGAGCTGCTGATGAACGCCCTGTACGACGCGCCGCTGGTGGCCTCGCAGCTCGGCCTCGTCGACAACGGAGCCGGGGCCGGAGCCGGAGCCGGAGCCGGAGCCGGAGCCGGGGTCGGGGTCGGGGCCACCGTCCCCCAGGGCGCCGATCAGCTCGTGCTGCAGTACGCCTCCGACGGCGAGATGTTCGCCCTGGGGGTCACCGACTACTTCGGCGCGCTGCAAAAGGAGACGCTCATCGAGTACGTGAGCCGCTGCCTCACGTCGTCGCGGCCGCTTTCGGCCACCGAGTCGGCCTCGGGCGCCGGGCTGGGGCTGTACCTGGTCTCCAACTCCGTGTCCCAGCTCATCGTCAACGTCTCGCCCGGCGTGGCCACCGAGGTCATCGCGCTGTTCAATCTCAAGGCCCCCAAGATCCGGCTCACCCACCTGAGCTTCATGACCGAGCGGGCGGACGCCTCCCGCATCCCGACCCTGGCGGCGGGCCGCCCCCACGCCGCCGCGGCGGCGGGCAACGGGGGCCGCGCCCGCGCCCGGACCCCGCTTTCGCTGCGGATCACGCTCGTCGCTGCGGTGCTGGTGCTCATCGCCGCCGGTGGGCTGCTCCTGTACAACCGGCTCGCCACCGGGCCCGCTCCCGGGGATCTGGTGGTGCGGACCCAGCCCCCCGGCGCGGAGATCACGGTCAACGGGACGGCCCGGGGGTTTGCCCCGGCCGAGGGGCTCGTGGTGCCGAACCTGCGGGCCGGCCGCCACACCATCGTTGCCCGCAAACCGGGCTACCGGCTGCCCGATCCGGTGGTGGCCACGGTCCAACCCGCGCGGCGCTCGGCCGTGGTGATCCGGCTCGAGCGGCTGCCCGCGGCGCTCAAGGTCCTGTCCAATCCCCCGGGGGCCACGCTGTATGTGGACGGGACCGCCCGGGGCGAGACGCCCGTCACCCTGCGGGGCCTGCAGCCGCGCCGCACGCTGCGGCTGCGGCTCGCCCTGGCGGGCTACCAGCCGCTGCAAAAGCAGGTGCGCGCGCCGGCGCCAGGGGTCACCGACGCCCTGGTCTACTCGCTCGAGCTCTCGCCGGACTGGGGGCAGCTCTGGCTCGAGGCCAACGTCGCGGTGCAGAAGGTCTCGCTCGACGGGCGCTCCCTGGGCGTGAAGCTGCCGCTTTCGGGCTACCGCGTCCCGGTGGGCCGCCATCGCGTGACGCTGCGCTCCCGCTATCCGTATCTGCACCACCAGCAGCGCTTCGAGGTGAAAAAGCCCGGCGATGCCGTGCGGCTGAAGCTCACCTTCGGCCGGGTGCGACCCCTGGGTGAGCACACCCGCGTTTTTTGGGACGGCCGGTACCACAAGCACGACTTTTTGCTACCCGTGGGCCAGTACCGGCTGCGGCTGCGCCACGCCCAGACGGGAAAGAAGCGCTGGCGGCGCGTGACCGTGCGCCCCGGCCGTACCGTCTATCTGCGGCTGTGAGCCCCGCAGTCCCGCGCCCGCGCCCGCGACCACCGTCCCGCGCCCGCGACCACCGTCCCGCGCCCGCGACC
>CAYFWA010000707.1:0-1658 GCA_964346625.1 uncultured Myxococcales bacterium | reverse complement strand
ACGTAGCGCGTCGCCCCCTCATCTTCCCGCCCCGTCGCTGCGTCGTCTTCCCGCCCCGTCGCTGCGTCGTCTTCCCGCCTCGTCGCTGCGTCGTCTTCCCGCCCCGTCGCTGCGTCGTCTTCCCGCACCGTCCCGGCGCACCGGGTCTCAGTAGAATCAGCGGTGGAGCGTCTCGAGCACTGCCTTGACCGGGGTCTGCAAGGGCGCCTTCAGCACGGCCCGCAGGATCGCCGAGGCCCGCGTTTGCGCCGGCGTTTGCTCCTGCGCATGCGCCGGCGTTTGCTCCTGCGTTCGTGCCTGCGCCGGCGCGCGCGCAGGTGCTTGCGCATCTGGGTCGTGGTCCGCGGCCAAAAGTGCCGCCTCGAGCTTTGCCCTGGCCAAGGCGACCCCCGACTCGTCCTCCAGCGCGGCGCCCCCGGGCACGTCCACTTGCTCGGTGAGCACGCGCCCGCTTTCGAGCTCCACGGTGACGCTGCCGCCACAGGGCAGGGCCAGCGACTCCACCGCCGCGGCCACGGCGGGGTCGGCCAGCGGATTGTCTACGGCGGGGACCGGAGGCTGCCCGGGACCCTGTCCGATGCCGTGTCCGGGACCCTGCCCGGGGTGCCCCCGGCGCGACCGCCGCAGGCGGCGCAGGGCCGAGAGCAGCGCGCCAGCCAGCGCGGCCGCCTCGCGCGGGGTCACCGCCGTGGCCGCGGCCCCCTGGAACTCCCGGCCGGCGCGCCCCAGGGCCTGCATCAGGGCGAGGGGACCGGCGTGAAGCAGCCGAGGCAGATCCAGCGCCTCGTGCACGGCGGTCACCGTGGCCTGGCTCAAATCCACCCGGTGGGTCACCTCGGTGAGGGCGGCCAGGCGCTGGATTTGCTGCGCCACCTCGGACCGGGCCGCCTCCCCCAGCTCCGCGGGGGTCAACCGGCCGCGCAGCCACATCAGCGCCAGGGAGGTGTCGAGGCGGAAGTTCATCACGTTGGGCGACAGCGCGCCCGCGTCCCCTGCGCGCTGGGCCTGCGTTCCCAGGCCGTGCACCGCCGTGGCCAGCAGCGTCGCGCCGCAGTGGATGCGGCGCACCGCGTCCCGCTCGGCCGGCTCCACCCGCTTGCGCAGCCGGGCCAGGGCGTCCAGCGGGGCCTGGAAGTACCAGCAGGCCGCGTGCTGCTTGATCTGCAGGGTGTGGGTGAGCCACGTGCGCCCCAGCCCGCCCAGGGCCCGCGGCGCGGGCAGAAAGGCGAAGCGGTGGAGCACCCCGCGCGGGTGATCCAGGATGTCGCGCGGCCCTCGCACGCCGGCCGCGGCGTGCTCGGCCGCGGCGAGCCCCAGCTCCGTCGGGTGCGCCGCGGTCAGCACCTTGGATTCGATCTCGCCCAGAAAGGCCGGCCACAGGGCGGTCTGGGGCTGTGCCAGGGCCAGGGCCAGGGCGTCCGCGGTGGCCTCGGCCGATAGCCCCAGCAGCCGCGCGGCGGCCGCCGCGCCCCCCGCGTGGTGCAATAGCGGCTGGTGCTGCCCGTTCTGGGGGCCGAAAAAGCACGCCAGCCCCAGCCGCCCGGCCAGCTCGTTGGCGGCCACCTGGGCGCACAGCACCTCGCCCAGCGTCGCGTCCCGGGCCGCGCCCAGGCCCCAGGCCACCGTCACCGCGCTGTGGCTCGGGTGGGCCAGCAGCA
>CAYFWA010000706.1:0-4096 GCA_964346625.1 uncultured Myxococcales bacterium | reverse complement strand
CTGACGCCCTGACGCCCTGACGCCCTGACGCCCTGACGCCCTGACGCTCTGACGCTCTGAGGCCCTGAGGCCCTGAGGCCCTGAGGCCCTGAGGCGTGCGCCTCCCTTCAGCCCTGCAGGGGGTGGATGCAGCCGTCGAAACGAACCACCTGGCCCTGGCCGTCCTGCTCGGGCGTGAGCCAGCACATCATGGACACGAGCTTGCCAGCGGACTGCTCGAAGGAAAGCACCCGCTGCAGGGGTGTGCGGCGCCCCCGCTTCACCGCGGCGAGCACGTCGGTGGTGATGGCGGGGTAGACGTAGGCGAGCCGGGTCTGGTCCACCGGCCGGCCGATGGCTTCGGCCTTGTCGAGCCCCACGAACTGCCGAAAGGCCCGGTTGGCCTGCACGAGCTGAGCCTGGGCGTCGAGCTGAAACAGCGGGCACGGGCAGCGATCGAAAAAGCGCCGGAATCCGGCGGACTCCGGCTCGGGCGCACGGGTCACCACGCTGCGGCCCTTGTGGCCCCCCCGCAGGTTGCGCATCTCCAGCAGGGTGCGCAGCTCGAAGATCACCTGGCCCATGGAGTCCGGCCGCCTACGCGGCTCCTTGCTCAGGCACTTCATGATGAAGGCCTCGAGCCGTTCGTCCGGCGGCTCGTGGAGCAGCGTCGAGGGCGGCCGGGGCTCCTGATAGACCTGCGCCTTGATCACCGAGCGCATGGAGCCGAAAAAGGGCAGCCGCCCGGTGAGCATCTCGTAAAAGAGCACCCCCACGGAGTAGACGTCCATGCTGGGCTGCGGCGAGTGGCCCTGCAGCAGCTCGGGGGCCATGTACTCGGGGGTGCCGGCCACCTCGGCCTGGGCGAGCCGCAGCCCGGAGGCCTTGCGTCGCGACAGCCCGAAGTCGATGAGCTTGACCACGGTGCGCTGGCGGTGCTCCTTCTGCTGGCTGCACAAAAAGATGTTCTCGGACTTGATGTCGCAGTGGATGACGCCCTTGCCGTGCATGTAGTGCAGCGCCTCGGCGGTCTGCAGCCCGATGTCCAGCGCCGCGGCCTCGTGCATCCGCTGCCGCTGAGCGCCGAGCTTGCGCAGGCGCGCGTGCAGGGTCTCCCCTTGCAGAAACTCCATGATGATGTAGGCGCCGAGCTCCTCGTCGGTGCCGAAGTCGGTGACCTGGACGATGTTCGGGTGGTCCATCTCGCTGGCCACCGAGGCCTCACGCAAAAAGAGCTGCGCGATGCGCCCGGCCTCGGAGGACTGGTGATCCACCACCTTGAGGGCGAACAGCTTGCCCAGCGCCACGTGGCGCACCTGGTAGATGCGTGACATTCCCCCCAGCCCCACCCGATCGAGCACCTCGTAGCGCTCCGAGATCACCCGCCGGCCCACCACGTCTTCCGCCGCCTCCTCTTCGGCGGGCCGACCCCCGTGATCCCACACGTCGGTGTCGATCTCGTCGGTGTGCTGCCGCGTTCGGCCCAGCACCCCGCGCTCGGCGGTGGTGGGCTCCTCTGGCTCCAGGGCTTCTGCCCCCGCGCCGAGCGCGCCCGCCGCGCCCGCCGCGCCGGCCGGGCCCATATCCCTTCCTTCGGCCCTCCCGGTGGCCTCGGCCCTCCCGCTCGCCCGATCCGAGCCGGGTCCGGCGCCCGATCCCACCGCCGGCTCCTGCGCCAGGGTGTCCTCCTCCCGCAGCCCTGGCAGCTCGGGCAAGGGCGTGATGGTGATGGTCTCCTTGCGGGGGCGCGAGACCCGCGGCTTGGGCGCGCGGGACGATCGGTCAAAAGGGGGCTTCGTCAATCCGGGTCTCCACCAGGCAGGATGCGTTCGCCCCGGCGGCCGCCGGCCCTGGGCCGGTCGCCTCGGCGACGAATCATTTTAGCGTACCCTCAGGTCGGGACCAACCACCTTGAATCCGCCCCCGATCGTTGGCCCTCCTCACGGCCGGAACAGGTCGAGCACCGGGGGGATGATCCAGGTGATCCACAGGGCGATCCAGAGCGCGGCCACCAGGTTGGCCCACAGCCCGGTCCAGACGAACCGCCGCCAAGAAAGATGCCCCAAGCTGGAAAGGGCCAGGGCGTTGACCGGCGTGGCCACCGGGCTCATGAAGGCGCAGGTGCTCGCCAGCGACACCCCGAGCATCACCATCAACGGGTCGGCGCCGAAGCTGGGCGCGGCCACCGCGCCCAGGGGAAACAGCACGGTGGACACGGTGGTGTTGCTCAAAAGCTCGGTAGCAAGGATCGTCACCAGCACCAGCACCAGGCCCGTGACAAAGGGGCTGTCTGCCCGCGGCAGCAGCGCCGGCACGGTCTGGCGGAGCCAATCCACGGCCCCGCTGTGGGCTACCGCCACGAGCAGCAGCACCACCGCCACGGCCACGGCCACGCCCTTTACGGGCAGCTCGCGCACCAGGTCCCGGGCGGGCAGCAGCCGGAGCCGCCCCTCCGCCGTGCGAACCCGCCTAATGAGAACGACCGCGGTGAAGGCCACGGTGAACCCGAGCGCCACGAGGTCGAGCACGTCCATCGCGTAGCGGCGCCCCCCCAGGCTCCCGGACAGCACCGCGGGGGTGGGCGGCGCGCCGGGGGGACCGTGCAGCCCGAGGGCGACCCCCACCGCCAGCAGCGCGGTCCAGGCACCGAACCACAAAAGCGCCCAGCGCCGGGCGCTCGCGAAAAGCGGCGGGCGGGCCGGCCCGGACGCTGGATCCGGAGCAGTCGCGCGCAGCCGCGCGGCCATGGTGCGGGGGCTCATGGCCCAGATCACTCCCCAGCACAGCACCAGCAGGGCGAGCCCCATGGGCACGCCGAAGGTGAGCCAGGAAACGAAGTGCAGCGCCGAGGCGTCGGGTACCCGGTAGATCTCGAGGTTGAGCAGCAGATAGAGGTTGGCGGGGCTGCCCAGCAGCGAACCCACCCCGCCGATGTTGGCGCCGTAGATCAACCCCATGACGAGCACGGTGCCCACCAACCGCGTTTCGTCCTCCGAGCCCACCAGGCTCCGCAGCCGCGTGAGCACGGGCAGCAGGGCCAGCACGGTGAGGGCGTTGGGCGCCACGGTGGACAGGCCAAAGGAAAGCAGCATCAAGGCCAGCACCACCCGCGAGACCCGCCCCCCGCTGGCCCGCAGCAGGGCGTCGACGAACAGCCTGTGCAGCCCCGCGCGCAGCACCAGGCGGCTGAGCACGTAGCCGCTGACAAACAGGCAGGTGGTCTGCAGCAGGCTCACGGCACCTCGACCCCGCAGCGGGCAAGCAGCGCCACCACCCGCGTGAGGGGCAACCCGATGATCGCCGTGTAGTCCCCCCCCGCGATGGACTCGAACAGGGCGATGCCCTGCCCTTCGATCTTGTAGGAGCCGGCGCAGTCCAGTGGCGCGTCTCGCGCCACGTAGCGGCGGATCTGCTCCGGGGAGAGCCGGCGCACCCGCAGCCGGTGGATGTCCAGGGTTTCGAGGCCACGGCGCCCGCCGGCGATCTCGTCGGCGGGCTCGGCGGCCCGCCCTCCGAGCGGGTCGGCCCCACCGCCGGGCTCGGCGGCCCCACCGCCGATCAGACACACTCCGGTGACCAGCCGGTGCTCGCGGCCCGAAAGCCGGGCGAGCTGGGCCCGGGCGCGCTCGGCCGTGCCGGGCTTGCCCAGGATCTCCCCGTCGAGCTCGGCCACCTGGTCCGAGCCGATCACCAGGGCGCCCGGGAAGCGCTCGGCCACGCTCTGGGCCTTGCGACGGGCCAGCTCGCGCACCAGCTCCTCGGCTGAAAGCCCCTGGGCCTTCATGGCGTCCTCGTCACAGTCGGGCGCCACCGCCTCGAAGGGCAGGCCCAGCCGGGCGAGCAGCGCGGCGCGGTACGAAGAGGTGGAGGCGAGCACGAGCTTCAGCATGTTCTGCATGGCCGCAATACTACCGTGGTCGATCCCGGGGGAAAACGGGTAGAGTAGGGAACCGAGACGAATCGAATCGACCGCTTTCGCTCGCCCCTGCTCCCGAGCCGATATCCGGGGCGGGCGCAGGCGCACGAAGAATCATGACGACGCACCACCCCGAGCGAGATCCCTAAGGGCTCGCGCAAGAATAAGGGCTCGCGCAAGAATAAGGGCTCGCGCAAGAAT
>CAYFWA010000705.1:0-4115 GCA_964346625.1 uncultured Myxococcales bacterium | reverse complement strand
GAATTGCGCCTCGGCGCCCTCGGTGCGTCGAACTTATTCTTGCGCGAGCCCTCAGCGGGCTCTGGACGCCGAGCTGCCGATCCTGTTGATGACGGGCTACGCTCGTAGCGAGGAGGCGCAGCAGCTCCTCGACGCCGGCGCCGATGGGCTCGTGACCAAACCCGTGTCCCTCGCCGAGCTGACCCGAGAGGTGGCGCGCGCCCTGCAGGGGTGCGCGACCTCCGCCGCGTGATGAGGCGGGATCCGGTTCGCATAAACGCCCCACCTTTGACAGTCGGGCTCGGCGGTGTGGCCCGGGGTCTCGAGTGCGACCGTTCGTGATGTAGTCCGCTGGCCATCGGGATCCGGGCTGGGTTACTTCGCCGCGCCGCCAGGGGCGACGAGGGCGAACAGGCGCACTGGCTGCACGATCTGTTCCCCTTGGGCCCAGCGCGCGGCCTCGTCGCGCAGCGCGGCGCCCTCGTCGCCTCCCAGGGCGTGGCCCAGCCGGTGCTGGGCCGTGGCGCGGTGCATGGCCATGCCCTGGGCCTCCGCGTGGGTGACGGCCTCGCGCAGGTGCGCCACCCGGGCCTCCGGCGATCCCGACGTCTCCGGCGATCCCGACGTCTCCGGCGATCCCGACGTCTCCGGCGATCCCGACGTCTCCGGCGCGTCCAGGTCGGCGAGGCCAGCGCGCAGCAGGTGCTCGAAGACCCGCGCGAATCCTGCTGGCTCGCGCGCCAGCCGCTTTACCAGGCGCTTGACCTCGGCCCGCGCCGGCGCCGGGTCGTCGGCCTGTCGGGCGGCCGCGATGAGCAGCCGCCCGCGCAGATCCCAGGCGATGGCGCGGATGGTGTTCACGCGCAGCAGCAAGGAGCGCCGGAGCTCTTCGAAAGCCGGCGCCAGGGTGGTGAGCGCCTCGGGCGCCCGGCCCTCGTATAGCGCGAGCTCGGCCTGGGCCTCGAGCTGGTGCCAGTGCTGGGTCTGAAAGCCCCCCTCCAGCGGCGACCAGGGCACGTTGGCCAGCAGATGGCGTGCGCCCGCCGGGTCGTCTTGCGCGAGCAGCGTCTGTACCTGCAGCAAGCGCAGGGTCGCCTCGAGGTAGCGGTCGCCCCGCTGGCGCCCTTCGCGGGCCGACTCGGCGATGAGCCGGGTGGTGCGGCGCACGGCCCCCTGCTGCCGCAGGGCGTGCACCCGGAACACGCGGGTGTTGTTGCGCTCGTAGGTGCTGCCCGCCGTGGCCTGGACCGCGGCCTCGGCCTCTTGCAGCCGCTTCTCGGCCCGGGCGAAGCGGCCTTCGAAGAAGCTGGCGGCGCCGTCGGCCAGCAGCCGCCAGGTGTGGAAGTAGGCGTTTTCGGGGTGCACCTCGGCCAGATCCTCGAGCTTGGCGAACACGCGTCGGCCCCGCCGGGCGGCGTGGCCTCCCTGGCTCGCCAGGAACACGACCTCGGTGGCCAGCGCCTGCACGAGTCGCAGCGGCTCCCCGGTGCGCACGGCGAGGCGCAGAAACCGCCCGTTGAAATCGGAGCCGCGAACGTGATCCACCATGGCCAGGCCGTGGGCCGTGGCCCGCAGCACGTCGAGGCGCCGGAGCACCTCTTCGGGCACTTGACGTTCGGTGCGCTGCCGGTGGCCCAGGCCGCGGAGGCGCAGCCGCAGGCGATGCCACAGGATGCGCCCCAGGGCGCGTCGGGGGGTGGAGGCCAGGGGCTCGCCGATGTCCGACAGCAGGGTGGCCAGGGTGTCCAAGCCCTGCTCCAGGTGTCCGGTGACGATCCACTGGTCGGCGGCGCGGCGCTGGCAGTCCAGCCGCACCGCCGGCTCCGCCCCCTCGGCCGCCGCCATGAAGACCTGCGCCGCCTCCGGCCCCCGGCCGGCGTTGACCAGGGCCGTGGCGAGGTCGATGCGCAAGGCGCGACGATCGTCCTCACCGTGGTCTCCCAGCTCCAAGGCCAGGGCGTGGTACTCGGCGGCCTGATTGAACGCCAGGGATTCCGAGGCGGCGCGGGCGGCGGCCAGGGCGTGGGTCGCGGCCAGGTTGACGCGGCCCGCCGCGCGGGCGTGACGGACCGCCGCCCGGGGATCGTGCGCGGCCGCGCCGGTCTGTTCCAGGGCCAGGGCCAGGCGCTCGTGGAGGTGTCGGCGCAGCTCCGCGTCCAGGCGAGTCGTGACGTGCTCGCGCACCCTGTCGTGATACGCGATGATCCGGTCTTTGCGCGACACGCCGTCGGTGCGCACCAGGTGCGCTGCGCGCAGGCCCCGGGCGGCCTTTGCCAGCTCCGAGTTTGATAGCTCGGCGGCCCGGGCCGCGACCTCCTGGGTGAGGGGGCCGGCGAACAGCGACACCACCTGCAGCAGACGCCGCACGTCGGAGCTCAAACGGCCAATCCGCAGCGTGAGCATCTCGTCGAGGGTCGCCCCGGTGCCGGCCCGCGCTGCCGCTTGCTTTGCCGCCTCACCCCGAGCCTCTGCCGCCTCACCCCGAGCCTCTGGCGCCTCTGGCGCTTCTGGCGCCTCTGGCGCCTCTGGCGCGTCCTGTGCTCGGGGTGCTCCCTGCGATTCCAGTGCTTCTTCCGATTCCTCTTTGGTATCCGGGATCGCGTGGGAAGTGACCAGGTGGCGGGCCAGCTCGTGCAGAAACAGCGGATGCCCACCCGCGTCCGCTGCCACCGCGTCCAGCAGAGACTTCTCTTGCCCGGGCATGAGCAGCTCGGCCAGGGCCCGCGCGTCTTCACGCGGGAGATCGTCCAGCAACAAACGCTCCGTGGGGGCTAGCGCTTCCACCTGAGCAAGCAGCGCGCGGCGGTGCGTGTCCTGAGCGGGTCGCACGGTGGCGATGAGGAGCACGCGCAGCCGCTCCTCGTGGGCGATGAGGTCCTGGAGCAAGATCAGGCTGTCGGCGTCCGTCCAGTGCAGGTCGTCGATGGCCCAGACCAGGTGCCGCCGCTCGGCCAGCCGTAAAAACAGCTCCCGCAGCGCCGCGAACATGCGCCGCCGCTGCTCGTGGGGATCCGGCGCGTCCTGGACCATCGGCGCCGCGGCGATGGCCTCCACCCGCTTGAGCACCGGGAAGAGCCGCACCAGCAGCGCCGCGCGGGGGGGCAGCATGGCGGCGACCTGGGCCGCGGGCATATGGCTCAGGGCCCGGCTGAGGGCCTCGGCGATGCCGTCGAAGGCCTTGTAGGAGAGCACCTCGCGCTCGTAGCAGCGCCCGGAGAGAACTAGCGCGTCGGGCTCTTGCGCGGCGAGACGCCCCAGGAACTCATCCACGAGCTGGCTCTTGCCCACGCCGGACACCCCCTCCACCAGCAGCACGCAAGGCTCATCGCGCCCCCCGGCGGTTGGTCGGTCGTGTTTGCTGACCTTTGGCTCGAGGTGCACTCGTTCGTAGGCCTCCCGCAGCCGGTGAAGCTCCGCCTTGCGGCCCACGAAGGGGGGCTTTTGCGAGAGGCTCGGTCCGGCCACCGAGGAGTCCAGCACGAGACCGTGGCGCGCATCGATTCCCAAACGACCGAAGATCTCGGTTGCCGCGGGGCGGTCCCCCGGCTCCTGGGAAAGCAGCGCCGTGCACAAGGCGTCCAGATCCGGGGGCACCGTCTCCACGAGCTGACGCGGTGGCGCGGCCATGTACTGCTGCTTGCGCAAGATGATCTCGTAGGGAGTCCGTCCCGTGTGCGGCAGCGCGCCGGTGAGCGCCTCGAACAGCACGACGCTTAGGCTGTACCAGTCCGCGGCCGGCGTTACCATAGCGGAGAGGGCCTGCTCCGGCGCCATGTAGTCCACCGTGCCCACCCCGCCCGCGTCCGAGGAGTGGGCGGGCTCCAACGCCTCCGCCACCAGCCCGAAATCGAGCAGCACCACCCGTCCCTCGGGCGTCACCAGGATGTTCGAGGGCTTGATGTCCCGGTGCACCAGCCCCGCCTCGTGGATCGCCGCGATCCCCATGGCGGCCTGCTTGAGCGCTGCCCGCAGACGCGTCTCCACGTAGGGCTCGGGTGCCGCGCCTCGAGCCCGCCGCGCCCCGGCCGCGGCGCCGTCGGCCCCGGCGTTCGCGTCCCGGTCCGCCCCGGCGTTCGCGTTTCGGTCCGCCCCGGCGTTCGCGTCCCGGTCCGCCCCGGCGTTCGCGTCCCGGTCCG
>CAYFWA010000704.1:0-4115 GCA_964346625.1 uncultured Myxococcales bacterium | reverse complement strand
GCGAGCGCGCCGATCCGCTGGCGAGCGCGCCGATCCGCTGGCGAGCGCGCCGATCCGCTGGCGAGCGCTCAGGGTCCTCGGCTCCCCCGGCCGGGGGAGGAGGTCGGTACGCCCCGCGTCGAGGTCGCCGGATCCACCACCGGAAGCTGCTGATCCAGGCGATCCAGGGCGCGCGGTAGATCGGCGCTCGCCTGATCGAGGGCCTTCTGCAGCTCCACTCCGGCCCGGGGCGCCGAGAGACCGAAGCGCTTGCGCACCCGGGCCAGGGTCCCCCGCAGCCGGAGGATGTCCTCGAACCGGCCCTTACGCGCCAGCTCGAGCACCATGCGATAGGCCGCCCGGGTGAGATACCCCCGGCTCAGCAGGTCCGTGAGCGCGTCCACGGTGACCACGGCGTGGGGCCGCCGGGGCTGCGGGGTGACAATTTTCAACAGCCGTCCGAGGGGCTTGCGCTTCACCCCGGCCAACCGCGCGTCGGCGTAGGCGCGGACCACACCCCTGGGGCGCTTCCGTTTGTATAGACGCCTCACCACCCGATCTCCCTCGGCGAGATGGTCCCCGTAGCGCCGCACCACCTGGAGCAGGCGGCGCGGGGGGACTCCCTTGGCCAGCCCCTCCCGCACCTTGGAGTGCAGGGGCGTGACGTCGATGCCCTGTTTCTGCAGACGCGCCATGAGCGCCGACAGTGGCGCCCGGATAGCCGCCAGCCGCTCGTCGTCCCGGGGCGCACGCGGCGCGCCGGAGGCGGCACGCACCGGTGCCACCAGCAGAACGAGCAACAGCGGATATGTGGTCAACCCTCGCATCGATCGCGTCAGACCTCACGAGCCCTTCAGCTCTCGTAGCGACACAAGCGCAATCGTGCAATCGCGCAATCGTCAAAACTCAGCAGTGATTACTACGACTCCAGCGCGAAAAGGATTCATGGTCTCTCGCATCAGTACACGATTGGGCGGTATTTCGAGTGTTCATCGAACGATGAGCACACCGTTTTTCCCCCCGAACCCGTCGGAGATCACCTGGCGGGCGTCCGGTGGCGCGGGCAGGGCCTCGCCGTCCACCAGGTAGGTGTACAGGTATCGGCCCGGCTCCAGCCGCGCGGAGACGCGCCACCGTCCGTCGGGGAGCCGCCGCATGGCGCCCTTCTCGGCGTCCCAGCCGTTGAACGAGCCCACCACCGCCACCCGCCGGGCGTCCGGGGCCTTTAGGGTGAAGGTCACCCGCCGCTTCCCGTCCGGCGCCCCGTCCTCCTCGAAGCGGGGCACCTCCACCACCCGCTCGTCGCGCCGTTTCCCCGCCCAGCGCACGCTGAGCCCCACCAGGAACTGCTGGCGGTGCGCGATCCAGCGGTGCTCGTCCCACTGACCCCAAACCCCGAGCACCGAGTACCGCGCCCAGAGACGCAGATGGCCGCTGGCCTCCCAGGTGACCTGGGCGAGGCTCTTGAGCACGAGGTCCCGCCGAGGGGCGGTCTGCTGGCCGAGCAACGCGGTCTCGCCGCTGCGCGTTTCGGGCTCGAGCGCATCGATCCGGGCTGCGGTAGGGAGCTCCGCGCCGGCCGAGGGCTGCGCTTCGGGGGTGTCCGCGGCGTCGGGCAGATCCGGCCCGGCGGGCGCGCCGGGATCCACCGGTGTGTCGGGTGTGGTGCCTTCGGTGCCTTCCAGCACACTCTCGGGATCCAGGTCCCCGGTCTCCACTCCACCGCGCCCGCCGCCCTCGAGCACCACCGGCAGGGTGTACTGCGGGAGATCCACCCGCCCGAACATTGCCGAGACGCTCACCTCCAACCGCCAGGGGAGCCGGACGCGCACGCCGAGCCGACCCAGGTGGCGGCGGTAGGAGTGGTTCGAGTGGGACGACTCCATCCACCCGAAGCGATATCCGCCCAGCAGGTCCACCCGGCGGTGCACCCGCCAGACTGCAAAAAGATCCACGAAGTGCTCCAGATCCTGCTGGGTGGTTCCGCCCACCTCTCGCGCCGGATCGAGATAGCGGCGCGTCCAGGCGCCCACGCGCAACCCCAGGGAGTACCGCATGGGATTCGTCCACTCCGCGCCCACGTCGGCGCCGCCCCGCACGTGTCGCTCGAGCCGATAGCGCGCCCGATCGAGCCACTGCCCCCCCCCGCCCAGCTTCAGCCAAAGCAGCTTCCACAGCCGAACGGCGTAGCCCACCCGGCCCACCGCGTGGGCGGCCCACTCCTGCTCGAAGTACCAGCGGAAGTCCATGCCGAGCGAAAGCTCCAGCCGATGTCGCTCGGCGAGCCAGAGCACCCCTTGCACCCCCGGCGTGAGCGTCGTGAACCCGTCGGCCACGTCCGGGTATGGCCCCACCTGGCTCTCGGCTCCGGGATAGTGGTAGGCCGGGTCGTCCTCCACCCGCCAGAAGACGTTGTCGTCGTAGCCCGTGCCGCTCTCCAGCGACAGCTTCAGGTCCCCCTCGAGCGCGGAGCGCCCGCGCGCCGGAGAGGCGAGCAGCGCCAGCAGCAAGACCCCCGTTACCGTGCCGGCAAGGCCCATCTTGCGGCGTTTCCGGTGGCTCCTTCCCAAAGCGGGCGGGTTAGCCTGCTCGTCCGACATGTATCCAGCATAACGAAAGTAAAGTCTGACGAACAGGGAAAAAGTCGAAAAAAGCCGACAACCATCGTATCCAGCCGTATCCAGCCCGCCCCGTCACTCGTACGCAAGGGAGGAAACAGGAGGCAAGCGACGAGCGGCAAGCGACAAGCGGCAAGCGACGAGCGACGAGCGATCATGGGCCGAGACGGATTGGTTACCGAAGGCCCGAGCCGTGATGCGCGAGCTCCATTCAACTTCGTTATGTTCACCTTCGTTACGAGAATCGTAATGCGCGAGCCCCATTCGCCTTCGTTATGAGCACCAATGAGCACCGCCGCTGCCCCCGTTGCCACGCATCGTGGCCCCCGGACATCCGCTACTGCCCGCACGACGGCGCCTCCCTGATCGAGGCTCCCCCGTCCACGGGATTCGACGAGGAGGTCCTTTCCGAGCCCTCGCTCACCTCCCGCCTGCCCGAGGTGGGGCAGGAGCTCGGCACCTACCGCCTCGTGAAGCTGCTGGGGGAGGGGGGCATGGGCTCGGTGTTTCTGGCCGAGCACAGCCTGCTGGGGCGCAAGGTCGCGCTGAAGGTGCTGCACCCGGAGTTTCGGCACCAGCCCGAGATCGTGCAGCGGTTTTTCAAGGAGGCCCAGGCGGTCAACCAGATCGGCCACCGGAGCCTCATCGACATCCTCGACTTCGTCACGCCGGAGGCGGGCGCTCCCTACCTGGTGATGGAGTACCTCGAAGGAGAGCCGCTCGAAGAGCTCATCCATCGAGAGGCGCCTCTTTCGCCGACGGGCACCGTCGATCTCGCGTTGCCCGTGGCCGATGCCCTGGTGGCCGTCCACGCCCACGGCATCGTGCACCGCGACCTCAAGCCCGAGAACGTCTTCTGCGCCCGGACCCACTCCGGCGCCATGGAGGTCAAGCTCCTGGACTTTGGCATCGCCAAGTTCCTGGCCACCGAGGAGGCCTTCCTCAAGACTCAGACGGGGCAGCTCATCGGCACCCCGGAGTACATGGCCCCCGAGCAGATCCATGGCCTGGCGGTGGATCCCCGCTGCGACGTGTACGCCTTCGGGATCATCTTGTACGAGCTGCTCACCGGCGTGCACCCCTTTCGCGCGGAGAGCCTCGGGGAGGTGCTGCGCCGCCAGCTCGAGACCCGGCCGGATGCCCCCGCCACGATGCGCAAAGAGCAGGCCTCCGATCCCGATCCCGCCGCCACCCTGGCCGACGACGCTACCGCCGCCGCTGAGGCCGCCGCCCTCGAGGCGCTGGACGGGCTGGCGTACCAGTGCCTCGAAAAGGACCGGGAGGCGCGCCCGCAGACCATGCAGGAGGTGGCGGACCGGCTCCGACAGGCTCGCGGCGAGCCGGTCCAGGTGCAGTCCCGCGCCCCTCGCCGGCGGACGCGTAAGCCCCGCGTCACCTGGATCGCGGCCGGGCTGGCCGTGATCGCGTTGGGGCTCGGCGGCTACGTGCTGTGGAGCCGCTCGGCCGAACGAACCGCCGGCGACGAGCCTGCCCATCGGGCTTCGGCGAGCCCGCCCT
>CAYFWA010000703.1:0-4116 GCA_964346625.1 uncultured Myxococcales bacterium | reverse complement strand
CGGGCTTTTTCCCGGTGGCAGCAGAGGCTCCGCCCGGGTCGGCGCTGGCCGAGTCGACTCCACCCAGGTCGATGTCGACCCCGAAGACCGACGACAGCTCCTCGCTCTCGAGCACGCGCGCCGCGCTGACCCCGCGCGCCGGGCTCGCGCCCGGCGGTCTGTCGATGGCAGCCTCCACCAGCTCGGTGGGGTCGACCCCGCGCAGGGTGAACAGCAGCTCCGGCTCGTGGTCGAGACGGGCGCCGACGCCGTAGAGGGTGGCGGCCACGTGCTTGCACATGATGGCCCAGTCCGGACACGAGCAGCTCAGGGCGATCTCGCGGGGGGAGGGAAACAGCCCCTGTCCCTTGCAGGTGACGATCTCCATGACGCCGTCGGAGATGGAGCCCTGCAGCAGCTCGACCAGCGAGCCGATGCGGCCCGCGCACTGGCCCTTGATGCCGGTCCAGCGGTCGGCGGGAAGCGGCTCGATGGCGATCCCCACCTTGTAGAAGTCGGTCCCGCTGACCAGAGCGCGCACCTGGCCGGCCTCGATCTGCAGGTCGAGCACCGAGCCGTTGCGCACGTAGGTCCGCCCGCGGGGCAGGCGGTTGGAAAAGTCGCTGTAGGCCTCGAGGTTCGTGCACCAGGCGTCGCCCCAGAAGGTGGTGGCGATCTTGCGGCCGGCGATCTCCACCGGCGAGACGTCCTGGCCGGCCTGTTTCATCTCAGCGACCTTGCGGGCCGCCCGGTGACGTCGCTCGGCCACCGGGACGTAGCGCGGCCAGTAGCTTCTGGAGTAGTAGCGTCGTCTGCCCATAGGATGCTCCTGTGCTCGCTGCGGCGATATTCACTCTTCACCGCGTGAATCGGCTACCCCTCCACCGCGCTGCTCAGATCGAGCGACACCATCGACAGCAGCTCCTCGTTGCTCATCTCCGTGAGGGAGGCCTCGGCGCCCCCGGACAGCACCTCGTCCGAGAGCTGCTGCTTGCCGGCGATGAGCTTGTCGATGCGCTCCTCCACCGTGCCGCGACACACGAACTTGTGCACCAGCACGTTTTTTTTCTGCCCGATGCGGAAGGCGCGGTCGGTGGCCTGGTTCTCCACGGCCGGGTTCCACCACCGGTCGAAGTGGATCACGTGGGAGGCGGCCGTGAGGTTGAGCCCGGTGCCGCCGGCCTTGAGCGACAGCACCATGAAGGGCACCCGATCGTCCTGCTGAAAGCTCTTGACCAACCCCTGGCGTTTTTTCACCGGCGTGCCGCCGTGCATCACGTGGCCGCGCTGGCCGAACACGTCGGTGAGAAAGTCGGCCAGGGGCGTGGTCATCTCCCGAAACTGCGTGAACACCAGCGCCTTGTCCTGCCGGGCGGCGATGGGCTCGCACAGCTCCCGCAGCCGGGCGAGCTTGCCGCTGTCGGCCGGATCGTAGGCGCCGTCGCCCAGCCACTGCGACGGGTGATTGCAGATCTGCTTGAAGCGCATCAAATAGGCGAGCACCACGCCGCGGCGCTCCATGCCCTCGAGGCCGTCGGGCTGCTCGATGGCCTTTTTCATCTCGTCGACGGACTGCTTGTACAGGGCGGCCTGTCGCCGGGTGAGCAGGCAGTGGGCGGTGACCTCGGTCTTGTCGGGCAGATCCGCGATGACGCGCTTGTCGGTCTTGAGCCGGCGCAGGATGTAGGGCTGCACCAGCCGGCGCAGCGGCGCGTAGCCCTGCCGGCTCTTGGCCATGGACTTGCAGAGCTTGTTGAACTTCGTGGCCGAGCCGAGCAGGCCGGGGTTGAGGAAGTCGAAGATGGACCACAGATCGCCGAGGCGGTTTTCCACGGGCGTGCCCGTGAGCGCCAGCCGCCACCGCGCGGGCATCGCCTTGACCGCTCGGGTCTGCTTGGCGCCCGGGTTCTTGATGGCCTGGGCCTCGTCGAGGATCACGGTGCGCCAGGGATACGTTTTCATCCAGGCGGTGCGCATGGCCGTGCCGTAGGTGGTGATCACGGCGTCGTGGGCCTCCACCCGCTTTTTGGACAGCTTCTTGAGCTCGGCCGAGGGGAGCCGCGACGGGTGGGCGATGAGGACCTCGAGCCCGGGGGCGAACCGCTCGATCTCGAGGCGCCAGTTGTCCACCAGGGAGGCGGGCACCACCAGCAGATCCGTGCCGTGGTCTTCGGTGCTTGCTTCGGTGCTTGCTTCGGTGCTTGCTTCGGTGCTCGCTTGGCGGCTCGCCTTGGCGCTCGCCTTGGCGCTCGCCTTGCGGCTCGCTTTGCGGCGCTTTTTCTGGCGACCGCGACTGCCGCCGTTGGGGCTGCCGTTGCGGCTCAGGTTGAGCACGCCGAGCACCTGGATGGTCTTGCCCAGGCCCATGTCGTCGGCCAGACAGCCGCCGAGCCCGAGGCTGCGCAGGGTCCAGAGCCACTGCACGCCCAGCTTCTGGTAGGGGCGTAGCTCGGCCTCGAGGCCGGCGCTGGCGTCGACCTCCGCGGCCAGCTCGGGGGAGCGCAGCCCCTCGAGCCGCGAGGCGAGCCACTTGCCGGCGACGACCTCGGACCACGCGGGCCGCGCGTCTGCGGCGCCGGCGCCGTCGGGGTCGCCAGCGCCCGCGTTGCCGCCCGCGCCATCGCCCGCGCCTTCCCCGTCGAGCCGGGCGCCGGAAAGCAGGCGCATGGCCTCGCCGAAGCTCACCCCGCCGGCCTCGGCCTGCCGCTGCACCTCGCGCCACTGCTCGAGCACCTGCGAGAGCTGGTCGCGGTCCACCTCGACCCACCGGCCCTTGATGAGCACCAGGCCCTGGCTGGCGGCCAGCAGCGTCTCGATCTCGCGCGGGGTGAGCCTCTCGCCGTCCAGGGTGAGGCGGACGTCGAAGTCCAGCAGGGCGTCCATGCCCAGGGCCGAGGGCGCCTTGGCGCCCACCGCCACCGAGACCCGGGGCCGCGGCCGGCGCCGGGCGCTCCACCAGTCGGGCACGCGGACCACCAGGCCGGCCTGCTCGTAGCGGGTGACCTCGCACAGGAACCGGTGGGCCTCCCGGGGGGTCCAGCGCAGCGGGTGGTAGACGTCGCCGGATTCCACCAGCGCGGCGATGAGCTCGCTGTTTTCGGCCGCGCGCGAAAGCGGCGCCAGCAACGCCAGCAGCTTCTGGCGGTTGCGGGCCCCGGCGTAGTCCTCGAGCGCGCGGCCCAGCGGCAGGTGCTGCGGCTTGGCCCGCCTCGAGACCTTGTGGACATAGGTCGCGAGGAAGGCGAAGGGGTAGTCCGGGTCGCGTTTGTTCTCCGCCAGGTGCAGACAGACCCGACCCACCACGTTCCAAAGGTCGCCGTGCTCGCGCAGATATCCCTGGACCCCGTCCTTGTATCCCTGGGCCGCCTCGCCGAGCGCCGCGCCGAGGTCGGACCAGAGATCCTCGAGCAGCGCGGCGTCGAGCAGCTCGGCGCCCGGCATGGGCGGCACCGCCCTCGCCAGGGCGTCGAGCTCGGCCGCGTCCGGGGCGGGAAGGACGAGCGATTTCGGGTCCATCGGGTCGAGCGCGCCACACACCCGGGCGACGAACGTCCGGCCGACGTCGCGCCAGTACGACAGCGCCGGCGGCAGATCGGCGGTCAGCTCCGTCACGCCGAGGTGCAGCACCCCGGGGCCCCGCCCGGCGCCAAAGGCCGCGCAGATCCGCTCGGCCGCCCCGGCCGCAACCGGCGGGCCATCCCCGGCCGCTGCGGGCTGGACATCCACGCGCCCGCTCGGCGTCAGGCGACAAACGAGGAGGGTGCCGTCGCTGCCGTCGCTGCCGTCGCTGCCGTCGCTGGCATCGCTGCCGTCGCCTGGGTCGCCATCGAAAGAGAGCTGGCTCATCGACTACCGCCGCCCGTGTGGTGCTGAGGTATCCATCTCTCGGCCAGGGCTTATACGCCACGCACCCGGCGCTTGCAATCCGTCCGTGGAACCTGCGACAGGTGGGGGATGGCGGGGACGAATGGCGGGGGAATGGCGGGAATGGCGGGGACGGGAATGGCGGGGACGGATCTCGATTTCTTCAATTCGGGGACAGACCACCGGGGGGGCGAATCCGAACGAGCGGGAACCAGGACGAAAGAAACGCAACAATTTCGGTGCAATACATGGTCACCGTAATAGTGCCCTCAT
>CAYFWA010000702.1:2500-4118 GCA_964346625.1 uncultured Myxococcales bacterium | reverse complement strand
CGAAGAGACGGGCACCGTGGCCAACCACCTGGCCCTTTTGCACCCCGAGTGCGTCGCCGCGGGCGGCCCGCCCCGCGAGGGCGGCCTGGCCCACCGCCTGGACAACCTCACCAGCGGGCTCATCGTGGCCGCGCGCACCCCCGAGGCCCTTCGCTGGCTCCGCGCCCGCTTCGACGCCCACGAGGTGCAAAAGACCTACCTCGCGCTGGTGCACGGCGCCCCGGAGCCCGCCTTCACCCTGGAGGCGCCCATCGCCTCGCGCCGCGGCCGCCGGCGCGTGGACGTGGGCCGCGGGCTGCCGGCTCTGACCCGGATCGAGGTGCGCGAGCAGTACCGTGACGCCGCGCTGGTGTCCGCCCGGACCCGCCACGGCCGGCGCCATCAGATCCGCGCACACCTGGCCCACGCGGGCCACCCCCTGGTGGCCGACGCGCTGTATGGAGGGTGGTCCCTGGCCGAAGAGGTCGGAGAGCCCGAAGAGTCGCTGCCATCCACATTGCCGCGGGGGGGGCCCTTGCCGCTGCCGCTGCCGCTGCCGCTGCTGCACGCCGCGGTGCTGGAGCTGCCCCACCCGACCCCGCCTCACGCGCGGGTCACCTACCGCGAAGAGCTGCCCGAGGCGCTCTTGCAAGAGCTCGCGCACCTTCCCCGCAAGTAGGCGCTCTCCTCTTTCTTTTCCCGTGGTGAAGCTTGGCCCCGCCGCCATACGCGGCGGGGCGTGGCAAAACGGACCGCGCCAAGGCGGCCCACGCAACGTAGCCTACGCCGAGCTACCGCCGTCCGCGGCCCCGTCCGCCGCCGCCGCCGCGGTTGCCGTGGCCTCCGCCAGACTCCAGGCCGCGCACGTACTCGAGAAACGAAGCCTTGTCCTCCATGATCTCGTGGTAGCGCGCCCCGCCGCCGCGGCCCCGTCCGCGGCCCCGGTTCGAACGACCCCGGCCCTGACGGCTTTGGCCGCGCTGGTCGTCCTCGGTGGGCTGCCGGTCCTCGTCGCCCTCGCTGGCCTCCTTGCGCGGCGGTCCCGGCTGACGCCGGCGCCGCGGCTTGGACCGCAGGCGGTGCTTGAGGCCGTCCTGGAAGATCTCGCTGGCGAGCTCGTCGTCCTCCAGCTCCTCGAGCAGGGCGAGCCAGTGCAGCTCCCGGTGCAGCGTCTTGGAGATCCGCAGGGTGATCTCGCCGCTGACCTCCTGCTCGTCCACCGGCGCGGGCACCCGGCCGCCCGCCTCCTTGATGTTGTCCACCTGCGCGGCCATCTCCTCGGTGATGGCGCTCAGCGCGGCCTCGTAGCTCTCGCCCTCGGCCACGCAGCCCGGGAGCTCGGGCGTGCGCGCCAGGTACTGTTCTTTTTCCGGATCGAACTGGATCACGACCCGGTATCGCTGCTCGCTCATGGATTTGGTTCTCCTGGTTTCTCGAGACTGGACGATCCCAACCCGGGCCGCCGCGGCCTGACCCCACCCGGTTTTTCGTTTCGGGCGCGCCGCCTGCGCCCTGCTCGTTCTCGTGCAGCCCGCGACGCGACACGCGCGGGCTGCCTGGCGGCGATGAAGCGTACAAATCTTGTAACCCGGGACCGGGCGGTGTCAAGCAGTGTTTGGTGCGAGAGGCGCGACAGGCG
>CAYFWA010000702.1:0-2400 GCA_964346625.1 uncultured Myxococcales bacterium | reverse complement strand
TAACCCGGGACCGGGCGGTGTCAAGCAGTGTTTGGTGCGAGAGGCGCGACAGGCGCGACAGGCGCGACAGGCGCGACAGGCGCGACAGGCGCGACAGGGAGGTCCGGCGGTCAGTACGGGATGTTACCGCAGCCCACGTTCCGATACAGCGCGCCGTTGTTCTGCTCGTGGCACTCGGCGGTCTCGGCGTCCGGATCCACCTGCACGAACACGTCCACCACCTGGCCCGCCAGATCCGCCTCGCAGCTCACCACCATGCAGTCCCCCACGCCCAGGGCCTGCGGGATGGCGGCGCGGCACAGCTCCGGCCCGTCCACCGCCCCCTCGTAAAAGGCCACCACCGTGCCGCTGACCATGGGCAGGGTGCCGCGGTTGCAGACCCGCGCCGGGATGGTGGCCACGGTGCCCGCGCACTGCACGGCGCTGCCGATCTCCCCCCCGGCGGTGAGATCCGGCTCGCCCAGGGCGTCCAGCGAGCCCTGCACGTTCTGGCGGAAGTTGTTCAGATCCGGGTCCTGCCAGTTGGGCGCCACCGCGGAGCTGGCCGGCGTCTCGCCCCGATCGCCGATGTGGGTCACCGCGTAGGCGTGCTGGCTCCACACCGGCCGCGAGGCCGCCCAGCGGTCCTGCTCGTCGCGCAGCACCACGATGCCGTGGTTGCGCGAGTAGGCCGAGCTGGGAAACAGCGGATCCGTGGCCGGGCAGCCCAGCGAGCTCGAGTAGTCGTTGACCGCGGACACGATCTCGGTGCGAAAGTCGCCGTCCACGTCCACGATCACCGGGTTCTCGTAGGTGGTGCCCGAGGAGCGCGCCACGCTGTAGAGCACCGCGCCCGTGGCGCCGTCGTAGATGCGCAAGAAGCACTCGTCGGCGTAGACCGCCTCGGCCGAGCCGTCGAAGTCGAAGTCGAACACGCTCGAGCCCGTGACGTTGGAGCTCTGGTCCTGCGAGGGCTGGGTCCACAGCACCCCCGTGCCCGGCGACTGCCCGTTGCACATGGCCGGGTTGCCCCCCGTGAGGCAGTCGAAGTCGAACACCACGTAGTTGGCGCCCCCCGCGCTGGCGAACTCCCGCCGCCCGTCGCCGTCGAAGTCCGCCACCGTGGGCAGGCCGCCGGTGCCGCCCCCCGGGATGGCCACCGGGCCGAAGATCACCGTCCCCTCGATGGTCTGCACCCGGGCGTAGCCCGCCGCGATCACCACCACCTCGGGCCGATCCTGCTGCCCGAAGGACGCAAGCGGCCAGGCGCCGAAGTCCGCCACCGCCACCTGCCCCGCCGACAGCGTCCCGGCGGAAAAGTACGGCTCGGCCGCCCAGTCCGCGCTGCCCGCGTCCCACTCGTACAGGCCGTCGCCGAGCACCAGCTCCATCACCCCGTCCTCGTCCACGTCGGCGATCACCGGCACGTAGCCCTTGTGGTAGGCCGGGTAGCCCACCGAGCTCGAGATAAGGCACCCCTCGGCGTCGTAGACCGTGGCGCCGTAGATGATCTCCGGGGTGCCGTCGTCGTCCAGGTCGTGGATGGAGGGCCCGCCCCACTGGTCCGTCCCGCCGGTGGTGTCCGGCGTGGTGGGCGGCCCCGTCCCACCCGGGCAGGTGCCCGAGCGCCAGCGCCGCGCAAACGTCTGGGTGGCCGGATCGTAGCCAAAGGCCAGCAGCCCGCCGGCGTGGGCGGCGGCCACGATCTCGGCCCGCCCGTCGCCGTCCAGGTCTCCCACCGCGGCCGAGGCCGGCGCCATCACCTCGTCGGCCGCGTCGTCGAAGCTGAATTGCTGGGTGCAGTCCGCGCCGTCGATGATCCGCAGCACGCCCGGATCGTGGTAGGCGTTGGTCGTAGGGAAGCTCGCGAACACCACCGAGGGCGACAGGGTGTAGGGATCATCGTCCAGGTCGAAGTCCACCACCACCGGCGTGCTCATCACGTGCACGTGGTCCGGGTGGGCGTCGCCGGCCGGCGGCCCGGTCCAGCGGCACTGCACGGCGGGCACGATGGCCTGGATGTCGATGGGGTTCTCGCACTCCTCGTCGTGGTCCACCTCCGGCGGCGTGCCATAGGGCACGCACGTCCCGGTCCCCGCGTGGCAGTAGCTGTCGAACCAGCAGTCGTCGTTTTCCTGGCACGGGTCCTGCTCCACCGCGCACGTCGTGTCCAGCGCGCAGAACTCCCCGTCGCGGCAGCACTGCCCCGCGCACACCACCCCGGACGGGCACCCCGCGTCCGGCTGCACCCAGCCATCGGCGCCGCCCCCATCGCCATCCCCTGCGTCCCCTGCGCCCCCGTCGGCCGGCACGCACTCGCCATCCACGCACACCTCCCCGGGCCCGCACTCCCCGCCACACGCCTCCCCCAAACCGCCCGGCCCCCCACCCCCCACAGCCCCCCCCCGCCCCCCCTCCCCC
>CAYFWA010000701.1:0-4125 GCA_964346625.1 uncultured Myxococcales bacterium | reverse complement strand
AGAGGCGCTCGAGGTAGTCCGGGCGCATCGCGACGATGCCTATGTCGAGCGCGCAAGAGTCGGTGCCTTCGGAGCCGCTCCGGCTGTGGTCTGTGCGGGCGGGAGCTCATCGAGCAGCTCCACCGCACGCTGCCGCCGCTGCCGCGGCAGACCCAGCTCAGCGCCGAGGTTCTGCTCGAGCGGCTGCGGGAGCTCATCCAGACCCAGCGGGTGTACCACGAGACCGGTGGCACCCACGGGGCGGCGCTGTACGACGCGGCCGGCGCGCGGCTGGCCTTCGCCGAGGACATCGGGCGGCACAACGCCCTGGACAAGGCCGTCGGCGCCACGATGGGCGCCGGCGCGCTTCACCGGGCGCGGTTGGCGCTGGTCTCCTCGCGGCTCAGCTTCGAGATGGTCCAGAAGGCCGCGGCGGCGGGCGTTGAGATCCTGGCCGGGATCTCGGCGGCCACCAGCCTCGGCGTTCGCCTGGCGGCGCGTCAGGGCATGACCCTGGTGGGGTTTTTGCGGGGCGATCGGCTCAACGTTTACACGCACCCCGAGCGGCTGCTCGGGGCGGCTCCTTCCGTGCAGCCGGCCATGGCGCCGGCCTGCGCGCCACCCGCTTGCCCGGAGCCCGATTGCCCGCGAGCGGGGGCGGGCGCAGGCGCCGGCGAGCCCGAGCCCCCGACCTGAGCCGATCCGTCTCGACGCGGGTGATTACCGGGAGCAGGGGGGGCAGCGCCGCCGCGCGGCCTCGCGGGCCTCCTCGCAGCGCCGCCTGCTCCGCTCACAGGCCTGATCCGCGGGCCACTCCGCGAGGCGATCGGCGATCTGACAGATCCGGACCCCTGCGTAGCAGATGGAACGCACGTGACGGCAGGCCCGCTGGCAGAGCCGCTGGGCGCCGGGCGCGGCCCGCTGGGTCCAGCGCGCCCGGGGGGGGCTGGGGCGACGGGGCTGCTCTCGCGGGCGCGGGCGCTCGGCTGGGCGGCCGGGTCGGGGGCGGCGACGGGGACCGGGGCGGGGCACCAGGCGCTGGCGGCTGGGACGCCGTGGCGGCCGGTCCACCTCGTAGCGGCGCGGCGCGGGGGCGAGCAGGGCGAGAGTCCGGCCGAGCTGGTCGTGGTGATGGTTGACGGCGTTCCACAGCGCGGGGATGGTGCGCAGGTTTCGGAGCTGGTCCTTGGTGTAGCGGCGGTCGGGACGCTCCTTTTTCGCCGTGACCGGGCTGGGGGTGGGCTCGCGAGGCATGGCAGGGGCCTGGGTGGTCCCCCGCTTCCCGCCGCAGCCCGTGCCGGCTGCGAGGATCAAGGGGAGCAACAGCAGGATCTGGCGCGCGCGAATCACGTCCTCGGCTCTCAGGGCTCGCGCAAGAATAACTTCGGGATTCGGCCGCCGATCCATCCCGGCCCGCAGCGTCGCTCGTCGGTTAAATACGTCAATGTATTCGCCCTCCTCGCTCCTTGCGGGCCGGGCGCCTCGACGGCCTCGGTCCTTCGAGCTCATTCTTGCGCGAGCCCTCACGGCGTCTGCCGCGTCACTGGTTATACCATCCGGGCCCCTCACCGGGGGCCCCGGCTCGTCCTCCCGGGTCACTTCTCACGCCGCTGCGCGCGACGGCGCCGCCGCACACCCCAGACTGCCAGCGGCAGCAGCAGCAGCCCCGCCGGACCGTCCGCGGCGCCGCGGCCCGCCTCGCACTGGCAGCCGCCGATGCGAGAGCGCTGGGCCGCGGGCTGGGCATACACCCGCCGCTCCGCTTCGTCGGAGGCGACGGCGCTGGCGCCGGGGGAGGTCGGCGGCGGCGCCTTGTGGGGCGTGTGCCGGCGCCGGGCGCGGCCGCGACGGTAGCGGTGCTTGCCCCCCACGGCCCGGCCCGACACGCCCTTGGGCAGGGGCAGCGGCTGCTTCACCGTGGTGCCCTGGCCCGTGCGGTTGGCGATCACCCGGTCCACCGCCACGAAGGAGGTGAAGCGTGTGAGCAGGTTGTAGCCGAGCCCCAGGCTCGCCACGGCCTCCTGCAGCTCGCGGCTGCGGGGCAGCATGGCGAGCTGGTCGGTCAGGCTCTCCACCCACTTGCGCGCCCACAGCGCCCGCAAGGGCTGGGTGGCGGCGGAGCGCGACGGCGCGCCCAGGCGGAGGATCCGCTCGAAGGCGCCCTGGCCCGTGCGGCCGGTGACCCGGATGGCGCTCCCGGCGCCCTGGTACTTGCCGAACACCACCAGGGGGCGCTGGGCCAGCAGGTCGGGGGGCCGGCGGGGGATCACGTCGTAGATCCGTCCCCCCTGGTAGGACAGCTCGATGCCGGTGAGCACGGGCGACTGGACGTACTTGCGGAACCGCTCGGCCTGCTTGGCGGCGGAGCGGCGGTTCAGCGCCACGAATGGCGCCCCCAGACCGGCGCGGGCAATGCCCTCGATGAGCGCGCGGTTCACGCTGGAGCCGATGCCGAAGGCGTAGCAGTTGGCCTGGTTCAGTCGTTTGCGGATGAAGCGGAAGGTCTGGGCCTCCACCCCCACGTAGCCGTCGGTGAGCACCACCACGGAACGCGAGACCCCCGCCTCGTCCACCTTGGGGATGGCGTAGGCGGTGCGCAGCGCCTGCATGAGGTGGGTGCCGCCTCCGCCCCGCTGGCGATCGATGACCTGCAGGGCCCGCCCGATGGTGAGCTCGGTGGCGGGCACCGAGGTGCGGTTCAGGACGTGCGACCCTCCGGCGAAAAGCACCACGTTGAAGTAGTCCGACGGCCGCAGGTGCCCCATGAGCTGGCGGATGAGCGCCTTGGAGGTCTCGAGGGGGAAGCCGTGCATGGAGCCCGAGACGTCCACCACGAAGATGTACTCGCGTCGCGGGATCTCCCGGGCGCGCACGCGCCTTGGAGGCTCCATCATCATGAGGAAGAACTGCTCCCCGCCGGCCTGGTAGGTCATCGCGCCGGTCTCGATCTGGCCGCCGGCGAGCCGGTAGCGCAGCACGAAGTCCCGGTTGCCCCCTTGGGTACCGGTGAGCTTCACGTCGGCCGCGTGGCCCGACGGGTAGCGCACCTTCACGGCGTGGCTGGGCGAGCCCACCTCCTTGAGCCCGATGGGGGACTCCAGGTGCAGGTCCAGCCCGAAGCGATAGGGGATCTTGCCCCCCGGCTTGACGTAGGGGTTGGCGATCCAGCGGTCCTTCTTCGAGTCCGTGCCGCCGGGAAAGCGGGGCCCCACCACCGTGGGGTAGACGAACTCGTAGGTCCCCTGCTCGGGCACCAGCAGCTCCGAGTAGTCGAGCTCCACCTTGATGGTGTCGCCAGGCATGATGTTCGCCACGCGCATGGTGAACACGTTGGCGCGCTGCTGCTCCAGCAGCGACGCCCGGCGCCCCTGGCGGCGCGCCCGCCGGTAGCGGCGCCGCGCCGCCTCGCGGCGCGCGATCTGCGCCTCCACCACGCGATCCCCGATGCGCATGCGCATGCCGTGCACCGCCGCGCGGGTGGATCCGGGGAACACGTAGACCGCCTCGATGGGCTGGCTGCCCTCGTTGCGGTAGACCTGCTGCACCCGGACCCGGGCCATCACGCCGGCGATGCTCACGCGGGCGTGGGTGGACTTGAGCGGGAGGGTCTCCAGCGCCCGGCCCGCCTGGCCCGGGACCTGGAAGTAGGGCGCCGCGCTGCGCTCGCGGCCGCCGCCCTTGCGGCGCAGGGCCACGGGGTGGGCGTGGCGCTTGCCCTGGCTGGCGAAGGAGCGATCCACCATCTGCATGACGCGGTCCATGGCGATGGCCTGGGGTTTCGGTCGGGCCCGCGCCGCCGTGGCGGCCGCTCCCCGCGCCCGCGCCGGGTCGGGCGCGGCGCCGGCTTCTTGCCCCCCGCTGATCCCCAGCGCGACCATCGCCACCGCGGCCGTGATCATCGCGTGCGGCAGGAGGCGGCCACCGCGGCTCCGTAGTTCGCTCACCGTGTCTCTCCTCGCGGCATCCACCGACAGCATATCAAACCTCCGGGCACATTCCTTGGTTGGACTTGTGTTGGACTTGTGTTGGACTCGTGTTGGACTTGCCAGGGAAACGCCCGGAGCCGCTCCCATCTTACAGCCGGCCGCGCTCCGAGGGCGGATTCTTCGGAACCCTCGAGGCTTTCGGCTTTTTGGGGAGGCGTAT
>CAYFWA010000700.1:2013-4127 GCA_964346625.1 uncultured Myxococcales bacterium | reverse complement strand
GTCTACGAGAGTCCTTTGCGCGCCTGGGACCTTCACCCGCAGCGGCCAGCTCATCCCGTCGCTCGAGCGGAGCACGATCCGAAGGAGATCGCCCAGGCCCTCCGCGCATTAGGGCTTCGCCACCGCATCTGCGCGTGAGGCGAGGCGGGTCGGCGCCCGCGCTCCCGCGGGCCACCGCTGCTCTACCCCGGCTGCCGGCGCTTTGATAGGCTCACGACGGGCGCGAGGGCTCGACCGCGGAGAGCCGCCCGAGCCCTCGGGACGCCCTCCGCCGAGCGAGGACGAGACCGTGCTCCCCATCGCGCACGCCGGCGACCCGCGTAGGCGACATGGCGACCCGCACCGGCGTCGTCCCAGGGGCAGTCGTCCACCCGCCCTACTGGCCGGAGGGTTCCTGGCTGCCTCCGCCCCCTTCGGCACTCCCCCCGGGCGGGACGCCCGGGCGCGCCTTCATAAAGTCATTGTTCCAGAAGCCCTGCCACTCGTAGTCGGTGCTCGGCACGGGGAGATGGATGGCGGCCATCTGGTCGGCGGCATCGAGGCTGGCGAAGGGCTGGCGGGCGGTCTCGGGGAGCTCCTTCCCGTCCCACTTCCGTTTGTCCCAGCCGAGCTCTTGGAGGTGGCTCTGCTCGTCGAAGTCGAGGGAGTCCCAGTCGAGGGTGACGAACTCCGAGCGCGGCCCGGTCCCCCAGAAGCCCGGGCCCGCGATGGCCTTGAGTACGGTGCCCTGGCTTGAGAGGCGCACGTTGATGCCGACGCGGGTCTTCAGATTGGGGATATCGTAGACCCAGTCCGGAACCTTCTTCCCCTTCTTCTCGTAGCGCTTCTCGATGAGACCGCGCAGGTCGAACTCGAGGCCCGCCCCGACCTCCTTGGTGATGGCGTTCGCCTGCGGGTAGGCCGGCCCGTAGCTCCCCTTCACGGTGCCCAGCGTGTCCGCCTCGAAGCCCCAGTTGCCGAGGCCGAGGCCCGCCTTCCACTGGGTCTCGTCGGTGGACTTGTCCTTCCAGGCGGTGAGGGTACCCTTCGTCGTGCGCTCCTCGTTCTCGCCGGTCACGGCGATCGCCCCTCCTGGCTTCGGGCCCTCGACGCGGCCCTCGTCGTCGATCGAGAAGTTCCACTTCACCTGCGTGGCGCGGGCGAGGCCGCCGGCCTCGACGCCGAGCTCAAAGTCGATCCACAGCGTTCCGTCCGAGCGCACGCCCCAGATCTCGTCGAGCTTGCTGCTGATGGCCTCCCAGGCCTCGAAGGCACCGTGTTCGGACGAGGCCGAGGCGATGCGCCGGTACTCGTCGAGCGTCGCGCCCGCGGGCTGCGGATAGGCATAGCCCGACTCGGGCGGGCCGAGGGCATAGAGCTGCATCTCCGGGTGGGGAAGGCCCTGGGCTTGCGCCGCCGCCGGGTCCGCGTCGATCACCTCGACCTTCTGGATGTAGTCGCGGATGTAGTAGCCGAAGGCCTCGTCCGAGCCGCGCGCGACTGCCTCGTTGCGCGTCTGCACGCGGGAGCGGAGGGCGGGATCCTCGGGGTAGTCCTCGAGGAGACCGGTCCCGCCGCGCCGAGCGACGTAGACCCAGGCGCCCGGGCTCGGCGGAAGCAGGTAGAGGATCTGGCTCCGTCCCTCCGCGAACGGCTCGCGCACCGCGTCGAGGTAGCGCTCCTGGTGCTCGGGGCGGAGGATCTGCCAGAGGTAGTACTCGTTCGACTCGCCGAACCGCACGCCGGTGGTCGCGCTCGCCATGTCGACGAGGCGGGCGTCGCCGCGGCTGCCCCCCACCTTCTCGAAGGTGGCGTGCGCGCCGTAGCGGGCGCTGACGGCCTGGCCCTCGGCGAGCTCGAACTCGCCCGCCGGCTGCGGGCGTCCCTTGTCCACGTCCACGACCTTCACGGCCGAGCCCGTCACGAACTCCACGAAGTAGCCCCGCGCGATCGCGCTCGGGTGGCGGTCCTCGAGCCAGGCGTGCAGGTGCTTGACGAGCCTGTCGGGGTCGAAGCCGAGCTCCTCGGTGAGGCCCCCCGCGACGAAGAGGTCGTCCGCACAGTGGTCCGCGACGGTGCGGCGGGTGACCTCCTCGGCCTCGCGGCCCCGGCTGCTCGCGGAGCCCGCCTCCTCG